>SVPL01000041.1 GCA_015065925.1 Oscillospiraceae bacterium | reverse complement strand
AGAATAGAAAGAATATAAAGAAGGACGCATACGAGTCGGCTTATCCAAATGTTCCTGATTTAACTAAAGAATATTTAAAAAGCTTGCTTTAATTTATTTGAATTTTTATTTATCGTTTAGTTTTATTTGTTTTTAATTTTTATTTAGTTTTATTTATTAGAAATTTTTAATCAAAAAAATGTTGGGGGCATTTTTTGATTAAAAATAGGCTTCTGCGTACTAAATCACGGCGGAGCCGTGTATGTTATCCAACGAAGTTGGGATGTTATCACACCGCAGGTGTGGATGTAATACTTTCGAAGAAAGGTATGTAATCAATCCGAAGGTAAAAAAATACAAGTCTTGCGACTTGATGACATACCGTTTGCAATGCAAACGGATTACATTCCGCTATCGCGGATTACATACCAATCCTTCGGATTGGATAAAAATAAGACAGTCCGAAGACTGTCTTATTTTTTGGCCCGCCCGAAGGGATTTGAACCCCCGTCCTTCAGAATCGGAATCTGCTGCGATATCCAGCTTCGCTACGGGCGGAAATATAAAATCACATAACAAAACATAATACAGGCAATATTTTAACATAAATCCCGAAAACATTCAAATAAAAATTAATTCAATAATTTAAAATTAAACAGGTTTTATAATATTACTACTTGATTATTTTTGAATTATATATTATTATATAAAGAGTGACTTATTTGAAATTCTCGGCATGTTGTTTTATTGCCACAAAGGTTTGATCGCTTAAATGGTGCTCTATTTTACAGGCATCATCACTCGCTGTTTCGCGGTCAACTCCCAGTCCCACAAAAAACTCGGTTAGTATGGTATGTCGCTCATAAATTTTTTCTGCAACCTCCCTGCCTGAGCTTGTAAGCACAAGCATACCATCCTCATCTACCGTAATATATCCACCATTTTTTAAAAGCCCCACAGCACGGCTTACGCTTGGTTTGGAATATCCCATATGTTCTGCAACATCAATAGCTCGTACCGAACCTTTTTCTTTGGTTAAATATAAAATGGTTTCTAAATACATTTCTCCGGATTCCTGAATAGGCATTATATAAACCCTCCGTTTCATTAAACTTATTTTATCACAAACATCAACTTTTTTCAAGGTGGAAATAAAAAAGAAAATATATTTATTGTTTACCTAAAGTTCATAATTTTATTCAATGCAGGTAACAATAATTCATTATACTACTATTGCAAAATCAAAATTAAATCAATCACCAAAAGGAGATTTTAATATGGATGAAAAGAAAAATAACGAAAATCAAAGCTATTTAAGCGGTTTTGATTCGGTTGAACAAAGCTCACCAAAAAAAGAAGGCACCTTCAACCCCACCCCTATGTTTTCAGGTATGAATTCGCAAAACGGATATACAGTTACTCCCGAAGGAAGCTTCTTTACTCCATCAAACAACAATTCCAATGTCGACGAAGCAAAACAAAATTCCGTTTTGGAGCAGGTTTCTGACACAAATGCGCCTAATGACGCACCTGACTCCGTAGTTCAACCCAAAACAGAGTCTAAGGAAGATATTGTTACATCATCTGAAACTGTAAGCCCTGCCGAAGAAACGATTGTAACAACACCCGATACAACTACAAACGAAAAGGTTGAACAGCCACCCAAAACCGACACTCCTGTTTTTATTCCTAATGGCACATACAGTTATTCTTCACCTTCCACTCCAAAAGAAGCACCGTCTGAGCCTACAGTTACTCCCAAGGTAGACAGCACTCCCTACACACCCAAATCAGATGATAACCGCCCAGCTTCTGCATACTCGGCTAGTGCATATTCACCCGTTTCCAACACAACATCATCCCCCGCCTCGGGAAATTCCAAAAAAGAAAATAAACCTAAAAAATACGGTGCAGGAGTTGTTATTTTATCGGTATTGCTTGCGGCGCTTATAGGTGCCGGCAGTGGTATTTTCGGAGTATATTTCGCTCAGAAAAATTTTGGTGTAACCGACACCGCCTCTACCTCCTCAAAGGAAGAGACAACCACCCAACAGGTAGTACCTAACATTACTGTTGATGAGACCGTAAACTCCTCAATTGAAGCCGTTGCCAAAAAAGCAGGTCCCAGTATAATTGGTATTCGCACAACCGCCGCAGTTACCAACTTCTTTGGTGGTAGTAGTGAAGCAACGGGTGAAGGCTCGGGAATAATTTATTCTCAAGATGGTTATATCATAACCAACTACCATGTTATTGAAAGCGCTGTTGAGTCAACCAACTCAAAGGTTGAGGTATTTTTAGCAAGTGATACCGAAACCGCCATCAATGCCACCGTAATTGGTTACAACATTGCCTCTGACCTTGCCGTAGTTAAGGTGGAAAAAACAGGTCTTCCCGCTATTGAGTTTGCCGATTCAGATAAGCTTAGCGTTGGTCAATATGCAATTGCGATTGGTAATCCCGGCGGTCTTGAATTTATAGGCTCTGTAAGCTCAGGTGTTATAAGCGGTCTTAACCGTTCGGTAACAATAGGCACAGGAAACACTATGTCCTTAATCCAAACCGATGCCGCCATTAACCCAGGTAATTCAGGTGGTGCTTTGGTAGATATTAACGGTAAGCTTATTGGTGTTAACAGCGTTAAGCTTGTTAGCACAGGTTACGAAGGTATGGGCTTTGCTATTCCATCTAACACGGTAAAACAAATATGTGACAATATTATTGATAAGCAAAATGATCCCACACCTTATTTAGGTATTCAGATAAGCCAAAGCTACTCAGCAGAACAGCTTATTGCATTAGGCTACCCCGCAGGCGCAGTTGTTGTAAGTGTTGACGAAGGCGGTCCCGCTTATGAAAGCAAAATTCAACGCGGTGATATTATTACAGAATTTAACGGTATTACCATAAACGATTATAAAGAGCTTGAGAATGCTATTGCTCAGTGTAAACCCGGTGATTCGGTAACTATTAAGATTTTCCGCGCAGGTCGTTTCTACTCCTCACACATTAATGTAGCCGCAAACAACGCCCAATAATTATGTAAAATCAAAAGGTTCTTCAAGACTTTTTCGGTCGCTGAAGAACCTTTTTTATATCTATTTTTTGTGCCTATACCTAACATTATTAGCAATAGAATTTATTGCTGAAATCAACAAATCCGCTTCATTTTTTGTGTTAAAAATGGCGGGACTTATTCTTACGGTACCGCTTTCAATTGTTCCCAGCCTTTTATGAGCGAAGGGTGCGCAATGAAGCCCTCCACGAACTGCAATATTTGCTTTATCAAGCAAATCGGCAGTATCCGATGCAGAAATTCCTCTTAAATTAAAAGAAATAACGGGAACAAAGCTACCATATTCGGGCATAGGTGTATAAAGAATACAGCCTTTTATTCTCTTAAGCCCGTTATAAATATATTTTGCAAGTTCGAGCTCAGTTTTATAAATATTCGCAATTCCTTTTTTATTTATAAAATCAATTCCCGCACCAATACCTACAATTCCCGGAAGATTAAGCGTACCGCTTTCAAGTCTTTCCGGATAGTCATCAGGCTGAACCGAAAGGGCAGAATTAACCCCCGTTCCACCTTCTATAAGGGGAGTATCGATATTTTTACCCGCTATAAGAATACCCGTACCCATAGGCGCATAGAGTCCTTTATGAGGTGCAATACATAAAAAATCTATATTCATTTTACCAACATCAATTGGCAAAACTCCCGCAGTTTGCGCCGCATCTACAATAAAAATTATACCTTTTTTATTACAAAGCTCACCAATTTGCTCTATTGGCATAATTTCTCCCGTAACATTTGAGGCATGGGTGCAAAGCACCGCCTTGGTATTTGGGGCTATTGCTCTTTCAAAAGAGCGCACGGTTGCCTCTTTATCACCGAATATAACCTCAGCTACGGTAACATTTACACCTAATTTTTTTAGTGTTTCAGCAGGACGGGTAACAGAATTATGCTCTAAGGATGAAATTACAAGTCCGTCTTTAGGCTTTAAAATACCCTTTAAAACATAATTTATTGACGCTGTGCACGAGGAGGTAAAAATAACATTTTCCTCTCCCTTTGCACCAAATAATTCAGCAACCTTCCTTCTTACACCATAAACTGCTTCTGATGCCCTTAAAGACGCTTTATGACCACCTCTGCCCGGATTTGCCGAAAGCTCATAAAATGATGAATTAACTGCTTTTATTACTCCAAGTGGCTTTTTGCCCGTTGTTGCAGCATTATCAAAATAAATCATTCTACTCCCCTTCTCTTTTTATTTGCAAATAGCGAATTGCATATTCCGACATAATCTTTTTAATTTCGTTTATTTCACAAACAGTAACAACTCCATATCCGCACCCGACATTACCGCCGGTATTCATCAATCGCTTAAGCTCTGCTTTGTATCCATTAAGCCTAAGCGCATCACGACATTTTATGGCATAGGTAATTGTTCCTGTTATTATAAAATAACGCTCCATATTTTTACCTGCCTTTCAAATTGAAATATCAGCAGTTTTTAAAACCGCCAATACTCCATAATATGCCATCACTTTTGTTTTGGTTTAAAATAGACTTGATACCAAATTTATAATAAAGCAAAGCAATGCTCCGCAAACAGTAGGTGTTATAAATGTTATAAAGCTCCAATAAAAGCTTCCCGTTTCCTTCTTTGCAGTTAAAACGGTTGTTGAACAAGGCCAATGCATTAAGGAAAAAACTATTGTACAAATTGCGGTTGTTGTAGTCCAACCATTATTAATAAACAAATTTTTAAGTTCAAACAAAGAGGTGTACTCGTTAAGGGTTCCGCCGCCCATATATGCCATAATTATTATTGGAATTACTATTTCATTTGCAGGAAAACCTAAAATAAATCCAAGTAAAATTACTCCATCCATACCCAGCGCTCTACCAAAGGGCTCTAAAAATCCACTGATATGAGAAAGCAGAGTAGCTCCGTTTATACTTGAATTTGCTAAAATCCAAATCAAAAGCCCCGCAGGTGCCGCAACAGATATTGCACGCAAAAGCACAAAAATAGTTCTATCAAACATCGAACGAACAATAACACTACCTATTTTTGGTTTTCTATATGGTGGCAACTCCAAGGTAAATGAAGATGTTTCGCCCTTTAAAAGCGTAAGAGCCAGTATTTTAGAAACCAAAAAGCTTGCCCCTATTCCCAACAAAATCACAGCGGTTAAAATTAATGTTGAAAGAATACTGCCTTCGTTGCCATTTATAAAAAACATTGAAATTATGGCAATCAGCATTGGAAATCTGCCATTGCAAGGAACAAATGAGTTGGTAATGATTGCAATAAGTCTCTCCCGTTTTGAATCAATTATTCTGCATCCCGTAACACCTGCTGCATTACAACCAAATCCCATACACATTGTTAAAGCCTGTTTACCGCAAGCCGAACAGCTTTTAAATCCTCTATCTAAATTAAAGGCTATTCGCGGAAGATAGCCAAAATCCTCAAGCAGGGTAAAAAGCGGAAAGAAAATCGCCATTGGGGGTAGCATAACCGAAACAACCCAGAATAAAACCCTTAAAGCTCCGTGAAAAATCATATCTGCAATAATGCTTGGTAGACCTATTGAAATAGCAAATCCAAAAAGCTTTTCTTCTAAAAAACTAAAAAACTGCCAAAGCAAAGCCGACGGATAATTAGCGACAGAAATAGTTATCCAAAACACAACCGCGAGTAACAACAACATACAAATTGGGCCTGTTATTCTGCCTGTTAGAAACCTATCTATTTTTAAATCACGGCTTTTATAATCTGCATTTTTGAATTGAACTGTTTTTTCATCACAAATTGCTTCTGCCGATAGTACAATACCGGAAACAAGATATTTTTTAAAGGTAATTTCATCAATCCCCGCTTCTTCCAGCATATTTTTAACATTTAAAATTGTATCCTTAAGCCGGATATTTTCGGTTACCGAAAAGCCAAAATGTTGCTCAAGTTTATGAATAAAAGATGCATCATTTTCTAAAATTCTTATTGCTATCCAACGATTGTTAAAAAACGCAGTAATATTATCAAGCTTGGTTTCAAGCTCGGTTATTGCTTTTTCTATAATTTCGGGATAGGTTACCTTCACCCGTTTTAGATTTTCATAACACCCTTTTTCGGTTTTTGAAATAGTATTAATTAGCTCTTTCACACCCTTGCCATTTTGTGCACTTGTGCCCACAACAGGTAAACCGAGCTTTTGGCTAAGTAGTTTTAAATCTACATAAATCCCCTTTTTTTGTGCTTCATCCAAAAGATTAACGCATACAACCAGCTTTGGACAAATTTCCGAAACCTGTAAAACCAAATTAAGATTTCTCTCTAAGCAGGTTGCATCACATACAACCACCGTTAAATCGGGTTTTCCGAATACCAAAAAATCTCTTGCTACTTCCTCCTCAGTCGAGTGAGCAATAAGGGAATAGGTACCCGGAATATCAACGAATGTAAAATGATGTTCTTTATCCTTGTACTCACCCTTGGCATTTGTTACGGTTTTTCCCGTCCAATTACCTGTATGTTGCTTGAGTCCCGTGATTTTATTAAAAAGGGTACTTTTACCAACATTAGGATTACCCGCTAAAGCAATTACTTTTGTGCTTTTTGGAATTTTATTCTTAATATCAATTTCTGTGGCATTTGCTCCTACCGATTGTAATGTCAGTCCCATTATCACTCACCACCAATGACGGTAACTCTGATTTCACCATAATATTTGAACTATCCTCTTTGCGAAGTGCTATAACTGCGCCTCTTATTAAAAAAGCGGTTGGATCCCCCAAGGGACTTTTTAAAACGCATTTTATTTTAGTGCCGTTAACAATTCCAATATCTAAAAGGCGCCTTAAAATATCACCCCTTGCATTCACTGAAACCACCCTACTACTTTGCCCAACCTTCAAATCACACAAAGCAAATTCCATATAGTCAGTCACCTCAGTTAGAATTATCTATGATATTTTATGCTCATAAATTCTATAAAGTGAATAAAATAAAAAAGCCCTTGTTTCCAAGAGCCTTTAAATGCTATTTATCTTTTTAAAAGTGCCGCGTATTTTTTGTAATTAGGCAAATATTTTTCCACCAAATTATAAAATTCCTTTTGGTGATTTTTATATTTAATATGGGCTAACTCGTGAACAACAACATAATCTATAGCCTCAACAGGATAAAGCATTAAATATACAGAAAAATTTATATTATTTTGGCTACTACAGCTTCCAAATCGCGTTTTAGCGTGATTAATTTTTATTGATTTTGGGTAAAGCTGCATTATCTTACTGTAATATTCTACCCGCTTTGGTAAAATTTCTTTCGCTTTTTGATTTAATAGTTGAATTTGCTCAGGCGAAATATTTGACCAATCTGTTTTCTGTTTTTGTTTTTCAATTGCTCTAATTAGCCACTCATAACGCAGGTTTAAAAACTCTGTTATTTTTTGTTCAGAAAAACGAAAAGGGCTGCGAATAACTACTCTACCACCCCTTTTAACCTCCAAAGACAAGGTTTTTCGATTTGAACGAATTAACTCACATTCTATATTCCTGAAAATCATTTTAATATCTCCAATTTGAGAAATTAGCTACTAAGCCCTCATCTTCGACGCTTATAGAAAGCGGAAAGCCTTCCTCATTAAATTCTACAACAAAATAATAGTTCGAATTATTGCCCTCATACAAAAATTTTCCATCTTTTGAAGAAACAATAGGACGACTTGTGGTGAATTTCAAAAATATTTGATTTAATATTTCAGAAAAGCCACCGTATTCGGGTGAAAGTGACTCAGAATATTCCAAACCATTATAAGTTACCTTCATTTCGCTGTTATCAAAGGAAAAGGTAAGTCCCGAAATATCCTCGGGGGTGTTTATTTCAAGGGAAAATATTCCGCCTCCAATTGCGTTGACCGTGATATTCGACGAAAAATTTTCGCCATATTTCACAAAACCGTTGCAAGTATACCCCGCTTCTGCCACGGTTATCTGTTTTAAAGAATTACCACTGCAAGCAACCAAAGTGAACATTAACAAACAATAAATAATACTAATAAATTTTTTCATATTAATCTCCGTTATTAAATACATAGGGTAAGCTTTCAATCATATCGGAAGTAATAACCCCTCGTACACCGATTTTTTCTGCTACATAATCACCAGCCGCGCCGTGCAAACAAACTGCAGCAACAACCGCCTTTTCAGGTTCTACACCATTGGCTAAAAATGCGGCTATTATACCGCCAAGCATATCTCCGCAACCCGCTGTTGCCATAGCCGCGTTTCCGGTAGTATTAACATAAATCTTACCTGAAGGGCAGGCTATTACAGTATATGAGCCCTTGAGCACCGTTATAACTCCATACTCTTTTGCAAAATCCAATGCAATAGAAATTCTATTTTGCTCAATTTCTGCCACCGATTTCCCCGTAAGGCGGGACATTTCACCTGGGTGAGGTGTAATTGCCACCACCGTATCAGACTTCAGTATATCTAAATCAAATGTGATAGCGTTAAGTCCATCTGCATCAATTACAATTGGGGCTTTTGACAAGGCAACCGCTTTCAAAACGGCTGAAAGTGTATCCTCATTATTCCCCATACCCGGACCAATTAAAACGGAATTTACATTTTTAAACATATTAGCTTTAATATCATCACCGCATAAAAATCCTTTTTTACCTGTGGCTGGAACAAAAACCGCTTCGGGGAGCATAGGGGCTGCAGCACAATAAACCTCATCGGGAAGGCATACCTTAACAATACCCACACCTGAGCGCATTGCCGATTTAGCGGCAAGCATAGGGGCACCTGCCATACCAAAGGAACCGCCCAAAATAAGCGCGGTGCCTTTGGTGCCCTTGTGAGCATTGGAGGGAATTTTTGAAAGATAGCTTAAAGCCTGTTTAACATCAACAACCTCAGCGCAAAAATCAGTAATTTCATTCTCATCAATTCCAATGGAAACCGCCTTAACAATTCCACAATATTCCAATGCAGAATATTCAAAATGACAAGGCTTATAACCGATAAAGGAAACCGTAAAATCTGCCTTAATTGCACTACCAAATACCTCACCTGTGTCAGCAATAACCCCGCTTGGTATATCGAGCGCAATCTTTTTGGCTTTCGAACGATTAATTCGCTCTATTATTTGTGATATTTCTCTATCGGCGGCACCACGAAAGCCTATGCCAAATATTGCATCTACTATAATATCAGCTGTATCTATAAAATTCTCTGCTAAATCGGTATTATCGTAAAAATTCATAACCGATATTTCTGCATCGGTTGCACGCTTTTGCATAGTAGCACTATCGCGAGTCATAGCAATTCCCATTGCCATTATTACGGCTACTCTGGCACCGTATTCCTTTAATTTTCGAGCAACAACATAACCGTCACCCCCATTATTACCCTGACCGACTACCACAATAGCAAGTTTTCCATTTAAATCACAGTTTTGCCTTATAATCCTTGCCGCAGCTGAACCTGCGTTTTCCATAAGTCTTTCACCGCTAATTCCCCTATCAAAGGCAATTTGTTCTGCTTTTTTAGTTTGTAATGCAGTTAAAATTTTCATAATAATCTCCCTTTTAAAAAGAAAAGCTTGAAAAACCGTTAACAAAAATGCGTGATTTTTCAAGCCTCATAATTTCTAAGATATAACCGTTCTGGGAATTGATTTAAGCGCCTCGGTTTTTGTGCGCTCATTCATTGCTACAATAAGCAACACCATTCCCTTTTTGGGGTGCTTATAGATAATATAGTGAGCAGAATCCTTTGGATTGCAACAAATAAACTTTTCATCAAAATGTCGATTAGCTAACTTCTGAGCCTTTTGAACAGTAAATTCGCCAAACTCTGAAACCTCATTAAGCTTTATACTTACAAGCCTTTTTCGGCTGCTTTGAGCTACAATTTTATCAACATCCAAATCACGATTAACTACGATATATTCATATTCAATATTAAACATTTTTGAAAGCTTAAATGCCCCAAAAATGATGCCGATACAAAGTAGGAAGGAAAGAGTAGCAAGCGCAGGATTGTTAAGTCCAACAAGTACAAACATAAAAACCAGCAAAAATGCACCAAGCCAAATAGCACCCGTAAGAAACAAATCCTTCGGAGTTTTATTAATTTTAACAAGTTGCTCACTTATATTATCCATAACATTAATTATTCCTTTCAAACAAAAAGCTTTATATTATAATAACACATTAAAAGAAAATCTGCAAGTAATTACGCTAATTTATTATAAAATTAACGAAAAGTTTATAATCGGAATTAACACTATTTTTTTACACACTAGCCAAAGCGTTCATACTTTGGCTATAAAATGCAGTCGGACGGGAATGCGAAAATACCACGCACCCGTCCGACTACTGTATTATGAAAGGGATAAAAGTAAATTTAAGCTAAATACAATTACGGTTATGCTTAGAGGTTGAACCATTGCTAAATTGAGTGATTTTTGCCTTACTTCTTCTACGGCGGCGAATACCCATTTTTGCAAATAATTTATCTTCTAAATCTGCAAGTTTTTCTTCATTCCAAAATCCCCAGATAAAGAATATACCAAGTGCAACCTCAAGTATGGTAAGTAAAGTATAAGAAACGCTCATTTTAAAATCCTCCGTTAAATTATTTTATATAAATAGGTTAAAAAGCCTTTATTTAAAAGGTTTTTCGTAAAAAGAACATTTGTTCTTTTTTCTTTGTACCCATTATATAACAAAAAATTCGATTTGTCAAGAACTTTTTTTAAAAAAGTTTTTTAGTTTATAGTTTCCTATTTTTTGACTTAAAATCACTTTGGTGCTTTAGGCTTACTATGACTATATTATAACAACGAATGTGTACTAAAAAACGGACAGTAGAATTTTTTTTGAAAGAAGATAATTGTAAAACTAAATGCAAGTTATATAACACTACTTATAGGTTTATTTTCTTTTAAAAATAGATTGAACTTTATAATAAAATGTGTTAATATAATATGACAATTTGTTTTAGGGGTGACTTATGCTTAATAAATTTTTTGGTACAAAGCAGTTTTATAAACACTTAATTCTTTTAATGGTTCCCATAATGATTCAAAATGGTATTACCAATTTTGTCAATATGTTAGATAACATTATGGTAGGTCAGGTTGGCACGGTTCAAATGACGGGTGTTGCCGTAAGTAACCAGCTTATATTTGTATTTAACCTTTGTATTTTTGGTGCGATTTCAGGGGCAGGAATTTTTGGCGCTCAATTTTACGGAAAGGGCGACCATAAAGGCTTAAGAGATACCTTCCGTTTTAAATTAATTTTTTGCGTTGCTCTTACCCTTTTATGTATAGGAATATTTTTAGCATTTGGCGAAAACCTTATAGGCTTCTATCTTAAGGGAGAAGGTAATCCCGAGGATGCCGCATTATCGCTTATGTATGCGAAAAAATATCTTTTTGTAATGCTTATAGGTATGGTTCCCTATACCATAGCGCAGTGCTACTCCAGTACGCTTCGCGAAACGGGACAAACCGTTGTTCCTATGGTAGCAGGTGTTGCCGCTGTGGTTGTTAACCTTTCGCTTAACTATGTGCTGATTTTTGGTAAATTAGGTGCTCCCAAGCTAGGTGTTATAGGCGCAGCTGTTGCTACTGTAATTTCACGCTTTGCCGAGCTGATTGTTGTAGCCGCCTGGACACATTTACACAAAATAGAAAATAAGTTTATTATAGGCGCATTTAAGAGTCTAAAAATCCCTTCACGACTTTGCGGTCAGATAATCATAAAAGGTCTACCCCTTATGATTAACGAAACTCTTTGGGCGGCAGGTGTTGCAACAATAAATCAATGCTATTCGGTAAAGGGATTGAATGTTGTTGCCGCCACTAATATATCCACAACCTTTTACAATGTTTTCTCGGTTGCTTTTTTAGCGGTAGGTATGTCCATTGGAATAATTTTGGGACAGCAATTAGGAGCAGGTAAATCCGCAAATGAAGTAAAAGCTACCGCACGGCACTCTATAACCTTCTCGGTGCTTTTAAGCGCTTGCATAGGAATTATATATGCCATTATTTCTACTTTTATTCCTCACGCCTACAATACAAGCTCTGAGGTGAAATTTCTTGCCACGGGATTTATGCAAATAGCCGCCCTTACAATGCCCATTGAAGCCTATGTAAACGCCGCCTATTTCACACTTCGCTCGGGCGGAAAAGCCTTTGTTACATTTTTGTTTGACAGCTGCTTTATGTGGTGTATTAATGTTGTTACAGCTTTCATTTTGTGTAACTATACGGCTTTGCCCATTCTTACCATTTATTTGATTTGTCAATTGTTAAATTTAATTAAAGCGATTATAGGCTTTGTGTTTATAAAAAAAGGTGTATGGATTAAAAAAATAGTTTCAGATTAACAGAAGAATAATTGAAAGGGACAGTATTTCCAGAATAGAAATAGGAACCCGTTTTGTTGCTGACTACGAACTGCGAGAGCTTTCAAAAATATTAAAGATTTCTGTAAATTGGTTGTTGGGAATGGAAGAATAAAGCTAAAGCGATAAATTGCGGTTTGAAACGCGTGGCATTTCATCCATGCACGCGAAAATATAAACCCATAAATTGGGCAGGTAATTGTCCCGCGGGCGCGGTTTGTGGCGACCAACAAATTTGGACTTATTGCATAAATTGGCAATTCATACCGTAGGGAACGGCCTGCGTTCTTCCTAAAAAATGTGGTAATTATACGGAACGACACATGGGTCGTTACCTACAAGTTTGAAAGCAGTTAAATATTAAAAAATTAAGATAACGCCTCGTTCTACCGACCTTTTGGCCGCGGAACGAGGCGTTATTATACAGGTATTAACTATGTCGAAACAAACGACCTAAGGCCGCGGAACGCGACTACGGGGTTTGATTAAAATCTATTCGGAATAAATCCGGTCTAAAAACCGCCTTAAACCCACAAACGATATGGACGCGGGGTTAAAACTAAGCGACATCCACAAACTTATTCGTAAGCGTATCAAACGCTAGCGTTTGCGCCAGACCATTTTGTTTACTATGCCGGTGTAGGATTGGATTATTTTTACTACCTTGGTGGAAACATTTTCTTCCACATAATCGGGTACGGGTATGCCAAAGTCACCATTGTCATTCATTTCTACAGCGGTAATTACCGATTGAAGCAAGGATTTTTCGTCAATACCCGCAATAACAAAGCAAGCCTTGTCAAGCGCCTCGGGACGCTCGGTAGAGGTGCGAATACAAACGGCAGGAAAAGGATTTCCGATGCTTGTAAAGAAGGAGCTTTCCTCAGGTAAAGTGCCGCTATCTGAAACAACAGCATAAGCGTTCATCTGCAATTTGTTGTAATCGTGGAAGCCTAACGGCTCGTGCTGAATAACACGGCTGTCCAGCTTAAAGCCACTCTGCTCCAAACGCTTTTTAGACCTTGGATGGCAGGAATAAAGAATTGGCATATTGTACTTTTCAGCAAGCTTGTTTATCGCCGTAAAAAGGGATAAAAAGTTTTGCTCGGTATCAATATTTTCTTCTCTGTGAGCAGAAAGAAGCATATATTTTTTAGGCTCTAAACCAAGCTTTTCTAAAATATTACTAGCCTTAATATCCTCTAAATTCTGCCTTAAAACCTCTGCCATTGGGGAACCTGTAACATAGGTGCGTTCCTTTGGTAAACCGCACTCGTGAAGATATTTTCTTGCGTGCTCGGAATATGCCAAATTAACATCCGAAATAATATCTACTATTCGTCGATTGGTTTCCTCAGGCAAACATTCATCCTTACAGCGATTACCCGCCTCCATATGGAAAATAGGAATATGAAGTCTTTTGGCTGATATTGCCGAAAGGCAGGAATTTGTGTCACCTAAAATAAGAAGTGCATCGGGCTTAATCTCATTCATAAGCTTGTATGAACAGTTTATAATATTACCTACCGTTGCACCTAAATCATCACCAACGGCATCCATATAAACATCAGGCTCACCGAGTTTTAAGTCCTTGAAAAATACACCGTTTAGGTTGTAGTCATAATTCTGACCTGTGTGTGCTAAAACGGTATCAAAATATTTACGGCATTTTTCTATAACTGCCGCAAGACGAATAATTTCGGGACGAGTACCCACAATTATTAATAGCTTGAGTCTACCGTCATTTTTAAAGCTAACATCTGAATAATCTGTTTTAATTTCCATTTTTTATTCCTCCACAGGTAGATAAAATGTATCGGGATTTTCTTTGTCGAATTGCTCATTCGCCCACATAAGGGTAACTAAATCCTCGGTTTCACTTAAATTTATAATGTTGTGGGTGTAACCGGGCAACATTTGTACCGCCTCTATTTTATCACCCGAAACATAAAAATTCAACACTTCGCTATCATCAATTTTTCGTTGCTGAATAAGACCATTTCCTGAAACTACAATAAAAAACTCCCATTTTGTGTGATGCCAATGCTGACCTTTTGTAATACCCGGCTTGGATATGTTCACACTAAACTGACCGCATTTTTCGGTTTTTAACAGTTCGGTAAAGCTACCGCGCTGGTCTATATTCATTTTAAGTTCAAATGCCGCCTTTTCTTTTGGCAAATATGAAAGATAGGTAGAATAAAGCTTTTTTGCAAAGGAATTATTGGGAATTTCGGGCATTACCAAAGTTTTAGGTTGCTCTGCAAATTTATAAAGCAAATCTGCAATTTCACCTAATGTTACCTTGTGAGTAGTGGGAACATAACAAAAACGGTTTGATTTTTGGGGTAGTACCTCAGTGCCGTCGTAATCACAGTAATGCTCTTTGCCTTCCAAGGCTAAAAGCATTTCGTTTACAAGGTCATCAATATAAAGTAGTTCAAGCTCAACGGCAGAATCATTAATCTGAATAGGTAAATCATTTGCAATATTATGGCAAAAGGTTGCAACAGCAGAATTATAATTTGGTCTGCACCACTTACCAAAAAGATTTGGAAAACGGTAAATAAGGGTTTTGTTTCCGTTTTTAGCACCAATGCTTCTAACAAGCTCCTCACCCGCAAGCTTGGATTTGCCATAATCGGAACCTGCATATCTTCCGACTAAACTCGCTTGAATAGAGCTTGAAAGCATAACAGGACATTTATTTTCATTTTCTTTTAGAATTGCTAACAAATTATCAGCCGCTTTATAATTACCCTCTAAAAATTCTTCGGGGTTTTTAGGGCGATTAACACCTGCTAAATGGAATACAAACTCACAGTCCCTGCAATAATTTTTAAGTTGAGCTTCTTCACAATCAATATCAAATTCATATACAGTATGTCCTTTAGATTTTAATGCCACGCAAAGATTTTTACCAACAAAGCCTTTGGCACCGGTTACCAAAATTTTCATATCAGTTCCTCCTTAGGTTGACACGATTAATCATAAAGCCGCATATGACGCGAATTTCTGTGCATATAAATACTCATTATAACGCCTAATCCCAGATATAAGCAAGCAAGTGATGTACCACCCGCGCTAAAAAACGGAAGGGGAACACCAATAACGGGAGTTATTGAAAGGCACATTCCCAAATTAATTATTATTTGGGAAAACAGCATTGCAAACATTCCAACGCACATAAGCTTGCCCCTTTTTTCACGGGCAATTGCACCAATTCTAAGTATTCTTATGCAAATAAAAGCAAGCAGTAAAAGGCAAATTAAACAACCTACAATACCCAATTCCTCGCCAATACTTACAAAAATAAAATCGTTATAGCTTTCGGGTACATCTCCGATTTGGGTAAGAGGACCTTTAAAAAGTCCTTTACCAAACCATCCGCCATTTGCAAGAGCAATTCTTCCGCGCCATTGCTGCCAGTCGGAGCCTTGTAAATCATCCTCTAGGTTAAAAATAGATAATATTCTGGCTTGTTGGTCGGCATTCATCACAAGAAAATATATAAGGGGCGCCGCTATTAAAACTGCCACAGCAAGTATTATAAAATATCTTGCCTTCAGTCCCGCCGCAAAAAGCATTAAAAGCATTATTACTGCGAAAATCATTGCAGTACCGTCATCACCCTGAAAATGTACAAGCACAACAGGAAAAGCGCCGTGTAAACATAAGGGAATTAAATATTTTAAATTATTTAGTCGCTCTCCAACCTTTTCTAAATGTATTGAAAAGGTTATAATAAAGGCTATTTTCAAAAGCTCGGCAGGTTGGAAGGTAAGTCCGCCCGGAAGTCTGAGCCACGCCTTATCATCAGTACCTGCAGGAGCAAAGCCTATAAAAAATGTTAATATTACAGGTATTAAACATACGGCGGCAATAATAGGCCAAAGCTTTTTATAACGGTTATAATCAACATTAGAGATTAAAACCAATGCTACTACACCTAACAATAGGGCAACAAATTGAGTTATAACCTGTCGGTCGGTTCCAATATACTTGGTAGCAGACCAAACTGCAATACACCCGTAGCCACTTGCGGCTATGCACAAAAACAAAAGCAGTTTATCACATTCGCGTATATAATCGGCAATGGAATTCCATATAGCACGCAAAAAAATCACATCCTTTCATATTATTATATAAGAAAATTACAAAATGTTCAAGTAAATACTTTAAATAGTTTAAAATTTGTGTTATAATTAATTGAAAATTAATATTTTGGAGAGAATTTTAATTGAAAAAGGAATTTATAACCAACAGCGCTCGGGAAACACACGACCTTGCAATGCGAATTGGAAGTTTAATAAATGAAGGATGTGTTATTGCCTTCAAAGGCGACTTGGGCTCAGGTAAAACCTGCTTTACCACAGGTCTTGCGAAAGGTCTTGATTATCTCGGTGAGGCAAACTCCCCCACCTTTGCCATTGTTAATGAATATTTGGGCGGTAGGCTTCCAATTTATCATTTTGATATGTATAGAATTACCGACGAAGACGAGCTTTACTCAATAGGCTTTTATGATTACCTGGATGATGATGCAGTTTTGGCAATTGAATGGAGCGAAAATATTGAAGACGCTTTACCCGATGATACAATATTTGTTGATTTTTCAAACAAAAGCGAAAACAGCAGATTAATAACAATCGAATTTAACGAAGAAAAATCATTTTTAAAGGAGCTGTAAAATGAAGGTTTTAGCAATAGATTGCTCGGCAAAATCGGTATCGGTAGCCATTGCCGAAAACGGAAAGCTTTTGGCTGAGGGCTTTTTAAATATTAAACTTACCCATTCCGAAACCCTTATGCCAATTATTGAACAGACTTTAAGTAATACAAGATTAACCTTAAAGGATATAGATGCCTTTGCAGTAACGGCAGGTCCAGGCTCGTTTACGGGAATAAGAATCGGAATAAGCGCTATAAAAGGTATGTCTTTTGCCGATGGAAAACCCGTTTTCGCCTTTTCAACACTAGAGGCAATGGCTTTAAGTATTGCAAATTCCAATATATTTTCAGGTGTACTTTGCGGACTTATGGATGCAAGAAGAAACCAATTCTATAATGCGCTTTTTAAAATTGAAAAGGGTGAAATTACCCGTCTTACAGAAGACAGATTGATAGAAGCCGACCTCTTGAAGAACGAAATTTTAGAATTTAACATTCCCGTAATTCTTATGGGTGACGGCGCAGAACTTTTTTATTCCCTAAGCGGGGAAGAAAAAGCATTTTCCTTAGCCCCCGAAACAAACAGGGTTCAGCGTGCGGCGGGTATTGCTATAAAAGCCTCAACGGACAATAATCTTACACCCCTCTCCCCCGACGCTTTACAAGCAATTTACCTTAGAAAATCCCAAGCCGAAAGGGAAAGAGAAGAAAAACTTAAATAAAATTTTATGGGATGCATCTTCAAAACAGTGATGCATCCCATTTTTTTAAAACAATCTTAATTTTTTAGCTATAATTTCATTATCAACCTTTATAATACTATGGAGCTTTCCGTCATATTCGGCAGTGATTTTATGACCATCAACTTCGGCAGTTAATGTATGTGCTGTTTCCACTAACGCTTCTATTTGGTCATATATAACACCGTTTACAATAAGCTCGTTGGTTCTTTTAACTCTACGATAAATTATTGTATAACCTAAAACCTGACCTTCCGCTAAAACTCTGCTTTTTACACTAAAATCGGCATTTTTAAGAATCTCTTGTTCGGTTTGTTCCTCCGCTAAGTTTTCATCATTAACATTATCGGGTATTTCTATAGCAACATCCGATAAACCATCGGGGATTTTTTTAAGTTTAAAATAATTTGATATACCAATAGACAAAGAAATAATAACCCAAATATGGAAAGCAATATCAATAATTATATCGCTTGAAAAATCCAAAAATGCAAGCATTCCAAGTGTATCTATACCAAATAACACCAACGCCGCAATAAGCCAACCTACCTTGTATTTTTTTGAGAAAAGCCAACATAGGAAATAAACCAAAACTATTACAAGGGCTATTACAACCATTGTTGCAAAAAAGGTATCATTCACAAACTCTATATTTCCATAATCCTCATATAGCTCCTGTGGATATCTTCCGCATAAATACATTCCCAAGTCGATAAGAGCATAGGGTATGTATGCCGAAAACAAAAAGTATGAATTGCTATTAGTTATCAGCAAAATTATGTTTATTACCGTAAAGCCAACAACTAATAATAAATTCATTCGGCTTGAGGCATATTTTGACTGCAACATTTGTTTTAAAGAAGATTGATTATTATTTATATTCATTCTATTTTACTCCTTATTAAAATTTTAAAAGCTCATCCACGCCAGGCATAGAATTTTCGGCACCCATACGGCTAACTGCTATACTGCCTGCTCTGTTTCCCATATCTGCCGCCTTGAATATATCCCCGCTTTTTACATATTCCAATGCTAAAGCGGCGGTAAAGCAATCTCCCGCAGCGGTAGTATCCACAACATTGCTTTTATATGGAGCAAAATATTTAATAGTTTCACCATCAAATACTGCACAGCCTCTGGAGCCCAGCTTTAAAACAATGTATTTCGCTTTGCTTCTTTCCATTAAAATTTTAGATGCTTTTAATATGCTTTCATCATCATTTGGTTCAATACCCGTAAGGGCAAAGGTCTCACTTTCATTAGGCGAAACAATGGTAGCACCCTGCATTTTTTCAAGAGAAAAATTCTTGGCAGGACCACAATCAATTACCGTGGTTATGCCCTTTTTTATTGCGTGATTGACCGACGCTATAACAACATCTTCGTTTGTTTCAAACTGTACCATTAAAAGGTTTAAATCATCATTAATTGACGCGACTGCCTCATCAGGATTAATCTCTGCATTTGCGCCCTCATAAACAACTATACGATTTTTACCTTCACCATCCAAAATAATGGCGGCAAGACCTGTTTGACTGCCGCTTATGGCAACCGCAGATGCATCTATTTTGTTCTTTTTTAATCCCTCAATCAGCTTGTGGCCGTTATCATCATCGGCTACCTTACCAATCATTTTAACATTTGCGCCAAGCTTTGCTAAGGCGGTAGCCTGATTTGCCCCCTTGCCTCCGTTAGCATAGCCGTAATCGGTACCCAAAACATTTTCGCCTACCTCGGGTACGCGCTCCATATTTAAAATAATATCCATATTTATACTGCCAACAACGGCGGCTTTTATGTTACTATACATATTTTAAAACCTCCTACATAATTTATGTAATCATTATAGCATCATTATTTCAAAAAGCAAGAAAAATAAATATTTTCTATAATATGCAGAATTTAAAGCAACTCAACCTTAGAAACTCCGCCAACCACATCGTATTTACCACCCTTTTCGGTGAATACCTTATCATTTTTCTCCAAGGTTTTAAAGGCTTCGTAATATCTAAGTCCAAATTCATAAAGGGATGCCGAATTAAAGTGAAGATTATCATCATTTGAAGTAAGCCCTTCAGCAGAAACAAAACCTATCATTGCGTCATTTTTCGCCATATTTTGTATAGCATTATTTACTTTAGGATAATTTTTATACTGCGGTTGATTAGCCTCTACCTCACGAATAGCCAAAAAATCCCCAAGTCCGCCCATTATAAAGGGTACGTCGTTAAGATTTAATTCTTCGCGTAGCTTGTTAAAAATATTTAAGCATTTTTCCTCATAGCATTGCCATAAGCCGTCTGCACAATCGCCCTCGCCCTGATGCCACAAAACACCTACGATGGTTGAGCTTCTCATTGCGAGTTTTGACATATATACGGCGTGTTCAAAAAGGGCTTCACCCGGTTGCCAATGATTCAAGGAGGTTCCGCCGTCGGCACAGGGTATAAGTCCTACCGTAACATTATGCTCTGCTGCATATTTTTCGGCAAAGCTTTCAGCAAGTGAGACACCCGAAAAGCTTCTGTCGCAGTTAATCGGACGGTACATAGGTTGCCATCTGCCATTACGCAGTACCTTAATATTGCTAGTATCAATGGGCACAGCCTCATTTACTTTTCCTCTGCCCGCCATATTTGATTGACCTATAAGTAAAAAAGAATGTATCAATTAAAATCACTCACCTTTTTATAACTATACACATTATATATCAACATTAGTAAAAATGCAAGTAATTCAGAAGTATTTACAACTAAATTTGGTGGATTTAACGCATAATTTCTCAAAGGTCAGTAAAAGTCAAAAAAATTCATAAAATTTTCATATAAAAGCTATTGACAAATGCTTCCTATCGTGGTAAATTATATACTGTTAGCACTCGAACCACAAGAGTGCTAATCCTAAAATTCACAAAAAGGCAGGTGCGTAAAGTGGAGCTTAGTCCAAGAAAAAAGATTATTCTTTCGGAAATTGTTAAGGCCCATATTGCGCACGGCGAACCTGTAGGCTCAAAGTTTTTATGTGAAGCAACAAATTTAGGTATCTCCTCCGCCACCATAAGGAATGAAATGAGCGAGCTCTCGGAAATGGGTTATTTAGAACAGCCCCACACATCGGCAGGCAGAGTTCCAACGGCGGCGGGCTACAGAATGTATGTAACAGGTCTTTTAGAAAAAAACAACCCTTCCGAACCGATTAAAGCCTCTATTGACAAAGCGCTCGAAAAGGTTGCCCGTGACCCCGAGCACATAACCTCAACAGCAGGTCAGGTTTTATCCGACCTTACAGGCTTTACTACCGTTGCTATGACAATTCCCGAAGCAAGCGCATTTATTAAAAGAATTGAGCTTTTGCCTATGGGTAAACGAATGGCGCTTTTGGTTTTGGTAACCTCCGATGGAATTGCAAGAAGCCGAATTTGTCGCACAGGTGATAACCTAAGCACATCTGCAATCCGCACTTTTGACAGAATTGCGGCAGTTGATATTGTAGGAACCGAGCTTAACTGCTTTAACGGAGTATTTTTACAAACTTTGGTTGCGAAAATGGGTGATTTCTCATTAGTTTTAATGCCGCTTATCACCGCACTTTTTGAAATGATAGAGAATGTATGCCACTCCCAATTAGATTTAAAGGGCGAATCTAATCTTTATTCTGTGTATAATAAAGATATAGACGCAAGGCAGATTGTGGAATTTATCTCCAGACGGGACGCTATTCTTTCAATACTTTCGGAAATTCCCGACCCCGTAAGCGTTGTTTTTGGTGACGATTCAGGAATAGATGTATTAAAGCCTTCAAGTATGGTTGTTGCAAAATTTGGCAGCAATAACAAAAACGAAGTCGGCAGAATAGGTGTTATAGGTCCCACCCGTATGGCGTATGAAGATCTTATACCAAGTATCAGTTACTTTGCCAAGCAATTAGGCAAGGTACTTGAACAATCCATCCGTGATTTGGATGATTAGAAAGGATATAAATTATGAGTGAAGAAGTAAAGGAAAACATTCCCGAAACCGAACAGGCAGAGGTAAAAAAGGATACCGAAAAAAAGGACTCCAAGCCTAAAAAATCGAAGGCAAATGCTGAACTTGAAAAATTAAAGGCAGAGGTCGACTCCCAAAAAGAACTTTTGATGCGTACTGCCGCCGAGTTTGATAACTTCAAAAAGCGTACCGAGCGTGAAAAAATAAAAACTGCAGAGTATTCCAAAGCCAATATTTTAAAACAACTCTTACCCGTTATTGATAATGCCGAGCGTGCTTTGGCGGTTGACTCTAACTCCCCTGACTATGCAAAGGGTGTTGAGCTTATTGTCAAACAGCTTATGGGATTGGTTGATACCTTTGGTATGATAGAGCTTGCTGAGGTTGGCGACACCTTTGACCCCGAAATACACGAGGCAGTAATGCATATTGAAGACCCTGAAAAGGGTGAAAACGAAATTGTTATGGTGCTTCAACAAGGCTATAAGCTTGGCGACACCGTTATCCGCCCTGCTATGGTGCAGGTTGCAAACTAGTTTTAAACCGCAGCATTTTTAAATGTAAAAACGGTTAATAATAAAAATAAATATAAAAACTGATTTTGGAGGAAAAAATCATGGGAAAAATTATTGGTATTGACTTAGGTACTACAAACTCTTGCGTTGCCGTTATGGAAGGCGGCGAGGCAGTTGTTATTGCTAACGCTGAAGGCGGCAGAACCACCCCTTCTGTTGTAGCCTTTTCTAAAACAGGCGAGCGTATGGTAGGTCAGGTTGCAAAGCGTCAGGCTATCACCAACCCCGACCGTACAATCAGCTCTATAAAGCGTGAAATGGGTACTGCTTACACCGTTGCTATTGACGATAAAAAGTACACCCCTCAGGAAATTTCTGCTATTATTCTTTCTAAACTAAAAGCCGATGCTGAAAGCTATCTCGGCACCACCGTTACCGAAGCAGTTATTACCGTTCCCGCATACTTTACCGACGCTCAGCGTCAGGCTACCAAAGATGCAGGTAAAATTGCAGGCTTAGAGGTTAAGAGAATTATTAACGAGCCTACTGCGGCTGCTCTTGCTTACAGTATTGATAAAGAGGACGACCAAAAGGTTATGGTTTATGACCTTGGCGGTGGTACTTTTGATGTTTCCATTATTGAAATGGGCGACGGTGTTCAAGAGGTTTTAGCTACCGCAGGTAACAACCGTTTGGGCGGTGACGACTTTGATAAGAGAATTATGGACTACATTGTTGCTCAGTTCAAGGCAGAGCAAGGAATTGACCTTTCTAATGACAAAATGGCAATGCAGAGAATTAAGGAAGCTGCTGAAAAGGCAAAAATTGACCTTTCGGGTATGACCAGCACCGACATTAATCTCCCCTTTATTACCGCAGATGCAACAGGTCCTAAGCACTTTGAGACCTCTCTTACCCGCGCTAAATTCAACGAGCTCACCGGTGATTTGGTAGAGGCTACTATGGGCCCTGTTCGTCAAGCACTTGCAGACTCTGGCTTAGATAAAAGTGAAATCAACAAGGTTCTTATGGTTGGTGGCTCCAGCCGTATCCCCGCAGTTCAGGAAGCTGTTAAAAACTTTATCGGTAGTGAACCCTTTAAGGGTATTAATCCTGACGAGTGCGTAGCACTTGGTGCCGCAATTCAAGGCGGTGTTCTCGGCGGTGATGTTAAGGGACTTTTACTTTTGGATGTTACTCCCCTTTCACTTGGTATTGAAACCATGGGCGGTATTTCTACTAAGGTTATTGACCGTAACACCACCATTCCTACCAAAAAGAGTCAGATTTTCTCTACCGCCGCTGACAATCAGCCCTCTGTTGAGGTTCACGTATTACAAGGTGAGCGTGAATTTGCAAGAGATAACAAAACCTTAGGTGTTTTCCATCTTGACGGAATTGCTCCTGCTCCTCGCGGTATTCCCCAGATTGAGGTTACCTTTGATATAGATGCAAACGGTATTGTTAATGTATCTGCTAAGGATTTAGGCTCGGGTAAAGAACAGAAAATCACAATTACCTCCAGCACAAATATGTCTAAGGATGATATTGACAAGGCAGTTCAGGAAGCCGAGCAATATGCCGCTGATGACAAAAAGCGTCGTGAGGAAATCGACCTTAGAAACGGCGCAGACCAGATGATTTATCAAACCGAAAAGGCTTTAACCGACCTCGGCGATAAAATCAGTGAAGGCGAAAAGGCAGAAATTACCACAGCCGTTAACGACCTTCGTGAGGCTCTCAAGGGTACAGATTTAGAGGCTATTAAGGCTAAACAGGAAGAACTTCAAAAGAAATTCTACGCAATTAGCGAAAAACTTTATCAGCAGGCTAATCCTCAGGGTGCCGGCACAGCAGGTCCCGGCCCTAATCCCTCTGAAGGTGCTGACCCCAATGTATACGAGGCAGATTTTAAGGACGCAACCGACGACGATAACAAATAATAAGGTTTTAATTGCCTTTCCCGTATTTTGCGGGAAGGGCAAAAACCAATAATTAGGAGTGTATTCCTTTTGAGCGAAAACAAAAGAGATTTTTATGAGGTCTTAGGCGTTGATAAGTCAGCAAGCGAAGACGAAATAAAAAAAGCCTATCGCAAGGCGGCTAAAAAATACCACCCTGACCTTAATCCGGGCGATAAAGAGGCTGAAAAATGCTTTAAAGAAGTGGCTGAAGCCTATGAGGTTTTGTCCGATAACGAAAAAAAAGCCCGCTATGACCAATACGGCCACGCAGGTGTTGACCCTAATTTCGGCGCCGGTGGCGGATTTGGCGGTGGCGGATTTGATTTTGGCGATTTAGGTGATATTTTCGGCTCATTCTTTGGCGGTGGATTTGGCGGTGGCGGCAGAAGAAGCGCCAATCCCAACGCACCTCGCCAGGGAAATGACATTGGGGCATCTATTATGCTTTCCTTTGAGGAGGCGGCAATGGGATGCACCAAAACCATTAAAATCAATCGCATAACCACCTGTAAGGATTGCTCGGGTAGTGGCGCTAAAGCAGGCAGCTCCCCCACCACCTGTGCTAACTGCGGTGGTACGGGCAGAATTAACATAACACAGCGCACCCCCTTTGGCGCTATGCAATCTCAGCGCACCTGCGACAAATGCGGTGGCAGGGGCAAAATCATTACCGACCCCTGTAACACCTGTGACGGAAAGGGTAGAATTCGCAAAAGCGTTGAACAAAGCATTGATATCCCCGCAGGTATTGATGACGGACAGATTATTAATATTCGCGGTGGCGGTGACCACGGTATAAACGGAGGCCCCGCAGGTGATTTGCGTGTTCAGGTTTCGGTTCGTCCTCATCCTATATTTGAGCGCGACGGATTTGATGTATTCTGTGAAATTCCCGTAACCTTTGCTCAGGCGGCTTTAGGCGCAGAGATTACTGTACCCACCCTTGAAGGCAAGGTTAAATTCACCATTCACGAGGGTACTCAGCCGGGTGATGAATTTAAGCTTAAAGGTAAAGGTATTAAACGCCTTAACTATTCGGGCAAGGGCGACCAATATGTTAAGATTGTGTTAGAAGTACCGCGTAACCTTTCCTCTAAGCAAAAAGAGCTTATCAAGGAGTTTGAAAACTCCACAAATGATAAGGATAACTACAAAAAACGCAAAGGCTTCTTTGATAAAATTAAAGATATGTTTGATTAAAAAACCACCGTGTAGGCGTTGCCCACACGGTGGTTTTTAGATGCTGGATACTAGACACTAGAGGTTAGATAACTAAACCGATAAATTGGGGTTTATCGCACAAATTGGCGAATTACACCGTAGGGAACGGCCAGCGTTGTCAAGTACGGATTATTTACAGTTTGTTCGGGACGATTGTTTACACTTTTTTTCTACGGTAAATCTTTTTTGAAATAATTTGTTTTTCTTCTATATCAACCTTTGCTA
>SVPL01000040.1 GCA_015065925.1 Oscillospiraceae bacterium | reverse complement strand
CATCTATTTTAGGGAGGTGGCATCTTTTTAATTTAAGTGGTGTTTAGGGAACGAAAAAACCCAGAAACCGTGATGGTTACTGGGTTTTTCGGGCTGTCATCTATTTTGGTAGCCAACCATGGTTGCGGGGACAGGACTTGAACCTGCGACCTCCGGGTTATGAGCCCGACGAGCTACCAACTGCTCTACCCCGCGATATTTAGTTTGTACTAATATTATACACAAATTAAACTGCTTTTGCAACCTTTTTTTTAAAAAAATTATTTTTTCGATAGTTTATATAGTTTTTATGTATTTTATCTTTGAATTTAGTGCAAAACTATACAACAGTTATTAAAAAAATTAAAACAAAATATTAAAAAACAAATTGTTTGCATATTTTTTGTTTTTCTTACAAATAATTAATATAGATATCCGATAACTATTGCCGCCTGTTATCGGAGCGAAAAAGCGGCAATATTAGGGGAAGATAGACCTAAAAATCTATCTTCCCCGAAATTTTTAATAATTAGCTTTAACCTTTAACGCCTGTGTAAATTGTAACAGAGCCGCCTGGAAGTGTGTCGTAAAGCTTTGTCTTAATATCCTTGAAGCATTTATCAGCATCTGCAAGACGCGCGTCAGGGGTGGATTTATGATCACCCGTTGCAAAAACGTGTCTGTAAAGGGTTTGATTTAATGCTTTTCCAAAGGTTACATCAATATAAGCTTCGTCAATATTAAGGTTAACAACCGTAATAGTCCAGTTGCCGTCCTCAAGCTGTACGGCGCCGATGTAAACGCCCTCATACATTAAAGCATCATCAATAAGGCTTGTTCTATAAGATTTACCGTTTTTGTAGCCGTTATACTTTGTGAACAGACCTGTTGCATAATACTGGTCATAAGGTGTTGCCGATGTAAAGAGGGAGGGAATATCACCACACATATGAATACCTTGGTCGAACTCGCCGCCGGTATTGGCGTGGTCGGTCCATAATTGGTCAAACAACTGCCAGAATACGGTAGTTTCTACACCCTTTTGCTGAGCAATAAGGTTTCCAAAAACATTTTGCAAGCCTTCCCAAGCATTGTTTAAGCCATTTTCCTTACCATCATACTTAACATCATATTCGTCAAGCCAGAATTCTTTTGTGCCCCAAACACCGCCGTTTTTAGCGTGCTTTACAAAGGAGTCAAGGGTTTGACCGTAAACATCATAAAGGGTATCGTTTGTGGTATCCTTCAAATGCGGATAATCGTGAACTGTGTAAATATCAAACAAATTGGGATCACTATCCACAATATATTTAAATAGAATATCACCGTCTTTAGAGGTTTCGTTGGGACCCATATGCTTAACAGTGGCGGCAATATTATCTTCATCAATGAGCTTTTGCTTAAAGGCGCGGGAGAAAAGAAGATATTCCCTGTTTTCACAACCCATTTCAGGACCTGAATAACCGTTTGAAGGCTCGGTCATATAAAGCAGATGGGAAACATTATTTATTCCGCGTGCGCGAAGCTGACGAAGTGTTTCGGCATAGAAATGTCCAAAACGGTATGCAGCCTTGGTCATACGGGCGTCCTCAGAGGAAAGCCCTGATAAATCGTAGCCTACAGACTCACCAAATTTATCTTCACCGCGACCGTTGAGGTATGAAACCTCGTCAATGCTATGTTGGGTAATTTCGGTAATAAAACCGAAGTGCCAACCAACCGAAAGAATTATTTCCATATCTCTATCCTGCAATGCGTTGGCATAGTCACAGAAATAACCAAATCGGTCTAAATCCCAATTATAGCTTTCAGTAACGGGATCCCATGACCATTCGCTGGTGTAACGGGTACGGCAATAATGCATACCTGTATTCTGCAAACGGTCAAGCTCAATATTCATCATTTTGTCGGTATAAACGCGGCCTGTTGTATCATCCTTCATAAAACCAAAGGCGTGATAAACTGTACCACTCATACCGCCGTATCTTTCGGTAAGGGGTTTTTCATTGTTGTAAACATAAAGCTGACTGATGTGCTTATACTCATCATCGAAATAATCTTCGTCGAAAAAGTCCTCATTAAACTCTTCCTCGACTATTTCTTCCTCTTCGGGTTCTGACTCCACATCTGTGGTGTCGGTAGGTTCACTAGTCTGTTCCTCGCTTGAAACAGACGAAGTGTTAGATGACGGATTTTCATCCTGGGAGGAGCTGCAAGCGCTTAAAAGGCTGAATGCCAAAACTAAACAAAGTAATATACAAAGCTTTTTAATCATTATGCTTTACCTCCTTTAGAAATTTTTCGAGTTCGTTTTGTGGTTGCAACTAAAAGCATTGCCGCAAATGTTGTAATAACCAAAACTGTTGCGGGAGTGGTGCGATTATCGCCCGTTTCGGGGGACTCGCTCTCCTCTGTAATCTCGTTGCCCTCGAAGGTGGAATCACCGCCGTTTAGAACAACGGTTGATGGATCCGGGTTGTCATAATTATAAGGTACGAATTTAGTATGATCGTTGAGATCTTCTTCCATACCGTACTGACGCTTATAAACTGCAACCTCGTCCACATCAATATAGCCTTTTTCAACCACAAATACAAGATAAATGAAGCCCGATTCGCCTGTGGAGAACAAATACGCATCTCTGCTCCATTTTGCTGAATCTACTGTAATTTTTGATACAGGATTTCCATCTATATCTGCATAAAGCTTTTTACCCTCTGAGTCACTTGCAACTGCAACATAACCTGAAGAATTTTTACCAAGTCGGGTAGAAATTGCAAAGTAATAGTTATCACTTGCTTCAACTTTAACGGGGAGAATATAACGGGTACCTGCCTTTAAGCGGAGGTAGTTATCCCCTGCCGCGCCCTTATCGGTACGAATTTCGGCAGTTTTGGGAAGATTTGCCCAATCGTTATTTGTTATTTTATCCTCAAAGCCTTGGTTATTAAGAACATTAAGGGGCCATTCGCAGTATTTGTTTGCCGAGTTTGTTTCGGTAACCATTGGCGGTGCAATGGTTAGAGTAATGTCGTCAACATAGAAATCTGCTGTTGTTTTACCTAAAACATTACCTATAATTGTTTTAATGTATGAAAGAGAAAGCTTGTTGAATATAAAATCAACCTTAGTCCATCCGTTACCTGCGGCGGTATAAACCGTTTTAACTGTATCCTCAGGTAGGAATTCAGGCGCAAGATAAACACTGTTGCCCTTGGTTGTTTTGTAGTAAAGGGTTAATCTGTAGTTAAGCTTTGAAACAACCTGAGTTGAGAGGAAGCCCTCTGTAAAGATGTAGGAAACGCCCTCCTCAGCATTAGCGGAGTTAAAGCGAAGTGATTTTGTACCGCTGTGAACATTTGCATCGCCTACAGTACCCTCATAAATTTCAAATACATCGGATTTCTCGTGAAGAGCAAATCTTTCAGATTCAAAGTCAACCTTTTCTACTATAGCGCCGTTTCTTTCGTCTGCCTTTGTAACGGTAACATCATCTACCATAATTTCGCCCTCATCAGCCTTAAAGAATAGGCTAACATCGGGATTTACACCTGTATAAACATCAAATGAATAAGTTTTCCACTCATTGGAGTTAACCTCAACTGCGCTTTGAGAGGAAATTTGGCTATGAACATCAAAAGCCTTGTTGGTAAGCAAGGAAGCTCCACCTACACCCTTACCCTTTGCCTTAAAGGTTACGGTGTAAAGTGTCTGAGTACCAAGATTTACATTTTGATAGAAGGATTTACCCTTACCTACGCCGTTTTCTACGGTAAAGTCACCGCGCCAAGGAGCAGCGCCATCTTCAAAATCACCGTTCACGAAGGTATTTGAGGTGTACTCAATAAGACTAACATCATCAATATATAGGAATTCTATATCACATTTATCTTTATTGGTATAGTAAAGGTTCCAATCAACATCGGTATAATCACCTGTGTTGAAGTAGATATTAACCTTGTACCAACCGCTACCGCCCTTGATTGCGGGAGCGCCTTGGCTACCCGATTCGCTATAAAGCGCGGCGCCGTTTACGCTTGCGGTTACACCAAACCATCTAACAGCAGCCTCATTATTATACTCGGATTTTTCCTGATCCTCACTTGTTTGGGGTATAAATAAATCGGGATGATTTACATAGAAGGAAAGGAAATAATTTGTGCTCTTTTTAAGGTTGCTGAATTTAAAGAAGGAGGTTCTGTAACGAGCGCGCATTTTTAAGGAATAATCGCCGTTATAGGAATAATCGGTCGAACGGTCAAACATTGCCCAGCTGGTATCGTCACCGTTCTCTCTATCCTCTGCCTTCCAGCCTAACATAGTACCGTTTTCAAAGGTGCCGTCCATACCGTTTAATGATAACCACTCACCGTTGGGAATATTGCTACCCGAGAATTTCGCAAGCAGGTTAAAGTCGCTCTGTGCGGTGAAGGTATAAACTGCATCGGCAGATACCTTATTACCTTCAGCATCAAACCAACCCTCAAAGGTGTTGCCCGAAAGAGGAGTTGCGGTAATGGTAATTTCATCGCCTCTTGTGCAGTAATCGGCATCAAATCCTGTTGCAGTACCGCCAAGCTCAGATTTTACGCTGCCGTAAATACGGTCGGTAATATCACAAAGATTAAGGTCGGATAAGGTAGTGATACTCCAATTACAACCTTCGTTGTTCATATATTTACCCATTTTAAGCTTAATGGTAACAGGACCTGCTTTAGAGGTAGTAAACTGAGTTGTTATACGATGAGCGCGGTCACCCTCTAAAAGTTTAACATCTTCGGAGTTTACAATTTCTACATCAGGTGTAATAGAGTCAAACACTATAATATAGTCGGCTTGATAGATATAAGAGAATTCATACTTGCGATTTGCCTGTAATGAATCGGTTTTAATGGTTACATAAGAAGGATTATCCTCAAAATGAGAATCGGGAAGACCGAAGGTCCAGGAATAACCGCCGTAAACGGAATATGATTTATTATCCTGATAAGATTCGCCGTTACCGTCAGTACCCCAAGCACCTGCTACGCTATCCCAAGTAACGTGCCCGTTTGCATTGGTATAGTTAGCTGCAAGGTTTTCACCAACTACTTCGCCGCCCTCGGGTTCAACGGGGCCTACTTCTTCCATTTTTAAATCGGAAATGTAAATTTCCTGCTCGCCGTTGCCGCTTGCCTGGAAATGAATTAGCAAACTATATTCGGTTTGCTCTTTCGTGGTGAAATTAACGGTTGTGCTTTGCCACTCAAGAGTTGCGGCTTTATCGGCAACATTCATTATACCGCCTTTTTCCAAGTCATAGGCGCCGCCTTTGAAACCGTTTGCAGGATCCCAAACATTTGGGTTTTTAGTATCCCACATATCAATATCATCTTTAGCAACAACGAAAATATCGTTGGGGAATACGGGACCTTTGGCATTAGCAACTGCTTTCCACTCAAAGGAAAATCTATACTTGGTGTTGGGTTTAAGCTCAACAGAGGTAAAGATATTTTGATACATTGCTTTCTTTACCAAATATCCCTTACCGCCGTAGCGGGAAACATCGGAGTTTTCAATGCTGGACCACTCGAAACAAGACCACTCTGAAGCGTCCTTATCAGAAATAGAAGTAACTTCTTTCTCCATTGACTGCAAAATAAAGTCAGAAAGATTTACACCCTGACTGTTTGCACCGCCATTAATGCTAAAGTAAATAATAATATAATACTCGGTGTTACCTTTTGTGGTAAAGCTTGTAGAAATATTCTGCCACTCATAGGTTTTTGCAAGCTCTTCGGTAGCATAACCGCTGCCCTGCTCTAAATCAACACCTGTTTTAGGTTGGAAAAGACCGCTTTCACCGTGGTCACTCCAGTTGTTGTATCTATCGTTAATATCTACATCATCTGCGGCATAAACCATAATATTAGCAGGGTATGCAGGACAAACACTATTTGTTACTGATTTCCAGTTAAAGGAAAGACCGTATTCGGTATCGGGCTTGAGTGTTACCTTGGTGTACATACTCTGCCACATAACATCCTTTGCTAAATAACCCTGACCACCATTGCGTGATTCGTTAGAATCTTCAATTTGAGTCCAACGATAGCCTTCCCAGTCACTTGCTTTTTTACCTGCCAAAACATTAAGATTTTTGGAAGTAAACTTAGCAGTTAAGGTAATGCTTTCATTCGCTATTACAGTATATTCAGCTTTATCGCTAACCTTTTGGTCGCCGTTGTACCAGCCTAAAAAGTCCTCATCGGGATAGGCTACGGCAGTAAAGGTAACCTCGCTGCCTTCTGCAGGAAGTTTGTCAGAAACGGTAGCAGTACCGTTACCGCTTACCAAAACTTCAGCAGTTACCTTTTTAGGTTCGGTATTTTCAGAAAGAATAAGGTCGGAAAGAATAACATTACTCCAACCGCGTCCTGTTATATGCATATTTCTGTTTGTTTTAAGGGTAATGGTGTAATCACCTGCGGTAGGTGCAACAAATGTTGTTACTACCTGATGGGCATTTTCACCGCCCGAAATAGCAACATCTTTTGCAGCAAGCTCAGGCTCTACCTTTGTACTGCTGCTATCGGCAATGCTCTCTAAAGCTATAGCGTAGTCGCCCTGATAGATGAAGGAGAAATCATAACGGGCACCCGCAGTAAGATTTTTTGCTTTTATGTAAACATATGCATAGGTTTCCTTATACTTTGCTTCGGTATAAGTGCCGTCACCGCCTACCTTGCCGTCACCTAAACCAAATGTCCAGGAATAACCGCCGTTTACGGATCTGTCGGTATTATCGTTAACGCCCCAGGAATCTATATTACCTACCCTGTTGTCAACATTGGTAGAGGTAGTCCAGCTAACATCACCGTTTGCATAGGTTGCACTTTTAAGAAGGTTTACAGCTGCTTCGGTTTTAATTAAAACAAGGTCAGAAAGAATAACATTACTCCAAGCACAATCGGAAGTACGATTACTTCTGTTTGTTTTAAGGGCAATAACATAATCGCCGTTTACAGGTGCAGTAAATATAGTAGATACCTTGTAAGAACGCGCCTTACTGCCGTTTTCCGTAGTGGGTGTAGAGAAATTAGCGATATCCCCACCGGAAGTTTTAATAGATGCGATATCTATTATATAATCGTTTTGATAATAATAGGAGAATTCGTACTTTTCGCCTATTTTAAGACCGCTAACCTTTATGTAAACATAAGCGTAAACATCCTTGTACTCTTCAAAATTATAAAGAGGCCAAGGTGAAGCATTAGGATCGGTTGGATTGTTAGTGTTACCGCCAACGCGGCCGTCACCCATACCGAAAGTCCAGGAATAACCGCCGTTTACAGATCTTTCGGTGTTATCTCTGGTGGAAACGCCTTGATGATCGCCCCAAGCTTCGATATTACCTACTTTTGTATTAACATCGGTAGTCGTTGTCCAGGTAACATCACCGTTCGCATAGGTAGCGTTTGCAAGAAGATTTACTGAATCTTCTGCGTAGGATGTGATGATTGCAGGCAAGCTACAAGCCACCAGCAGCACTGCCAAAAGCAAGCATAAGGTTTTTTTCATTTTTTAAACCATTCCTTTCGTTTTATATTAACGGCTTTACGCCTAATTTCTGACACTTATTATATAATATATTATAAAAACAATCAATTATTTTCTTTTGGTAAAACTTGCAAATTTTACGATTGTTTTCATAAGATATTATACAATGGATTTTGAAAAAATAAAACCAACTGTTGGTTTACAAACATCGGTTTAAAATTTTGCATTTTAAATTCTGAATTCAGCATTTATTTCCCCGTCAGGGAGAAGGCATTATTTGGGTTTGGCGGTGCGCCGAAGCGCACCGCCTTTTTGACAGAACTTTATACTGACAAAATGTGTAAAACTTTTTGGATAATATTATTTGTTAGCAAGCCACTCGTTATAAGCGTTCAAAACATCGCCTACCAACATAGTGTTGTTTACATAAGAGATATCATCTGCATTGCTGCCTGCTAAAACTTCTTCAACAACAGCAAATACGCTTGCAATTCTGGTGGTGCCGTAACGGATGTAGCTTTCGCCATTTGCGTTTTGGAACTTAGCATAGGGACGAACTGCAATGTCTGCACCGTAGTTAGCGGTAGGAATGTTGTAAAGTGCCGCGGTATAGGTAACATTGCCATTTGCATCTACTGCAAACTGTTTGTTAATACCGTTGGCTGTATCATAAGCAACACCTGTGCGAACTGTGTAAGAGGTTGCATTTAAGATAGGATCTGCTGCGTGACCTGCAAGGTCATCTACAAGAGCTACAACAGTACCGTACTCAACAAGCTCATAACCATCAGCCTGAGCGTTTGCAATAACGTCACCGTCGATGATGAACTTGTAGCGGAGAGCCTGACCGTAAGCACTTTCGGTATTCTTACGGATAGAAACACCGGGATGAGCAATCATATCGTCGCCTGCAGGAGCAGTACCTTCAACAACCTCTTCAACTACAAGGTCAGAAATGATAACTGCCTGACTGGAGATATTGCCTTTAAGACCGAATACGATGAAGAAGTAATAATCTGCATCATCGGTAGTGGCAAAGGTGCCGGAAACAGTATTCCAATTAGTTAATGCATCATCAGCTGCCTCGGAAGTACCGTTGGGATTATCCAAAGAACTAGTCAAATTCTCATAACCTTCGTTAGGAATGTAAGAAGGTCTGAAGTCTACATTCGCGCCTTCACCGTAATGCTCGTAGTTACAAGAACCGTCACAATCAACTACATTATCTGTATGTACAGGGTTACCTGAATTTGCAGAGTAAATGGGTACAGCCTGAACAAAAGCAAGACCTTTTTCGTTGTTAACTGCCTTCCAGTTGAAGGAGAATTTATAATTAGTGCCGGGTTTAAGACCTTTTAAGGTAGTGCTGATGCTCTGGCTCATTGCATCTTTAACTTCATAAGCATAGCCGCCATCTTTAGTATCTTCACTGTCGCTAACTTTTGCCCAGCGTTCACCATGCCAATCATATTTAGTGCCGGTGTAGGTAATCTCAGGTTTTGTTTTAAGAACGAAGTCAGATAAATCTACAGACTGGTTGTTGTTAGCATGAGTAGCGAGATTAGAACCGTGTACACGATTAATTTCTGCTACCTCTTCTTCGGTAAGTGTATTGTGACCAAAATTGATAATAATTGCATACTCACCCGATTCGGTAGGAGTAAAGGTAGTAGTAATGTTCTGCCATGTGCAGGTATTTGCGATTTCCTGAGAGGAGTAACCACCACCAACCTCAATATCTTCGCCAAATTGGCCCTTATAACCGCTACCATCTGCCCAAGTATCATCTTTGTTACCTAAAACGTCAATTTCAGGTGTTAAGATTTTACATACTTTAATTGAAGTAACGTAATCTTTGTTAGAAATATTTTCTACAGATTTCCACTCAAAAGAAAGTGTGTATTCTTTACCGGCTTCAAGATTTGCCTTAGTAACAAGAGCCTGGTGAGGCACTTTATCTGCTCTGATACCCAAACCGCCGTAACGGGACTCAGCATTTAAAACATTACCCCAATATCTGGCTACGAATTTGCTGGTATCATAATTTGCCATAAGGTTTTCGCCATAGCTGGAGAATTTACCAACAATAGTAGTATCGCCATCTATGGTGTAATTATAGGTTGCGTCCTTAGAAAGAAGTGTGTCACCAACATACCAACCAAGGAATCTTTCAAAAAGCTCTGCCTTTGCGGTAAGGGTTACAACTGTACCTTCTTCAACAAGTCCGGTGTTATCTGCCGAAGCAGCACCGTTGCCTTCCTTAGAAACAGAAACATTGTACATTGCACCTTTTTCATAAAGCTCAAGGTCGCAAAGAACGGTAGTAGAATAGGTGTTGAAAGAGGGGTTGTATTCAGGGCTTCTGTTTGCTTTAAGGGTAATTACATAATCACCATCGGCAGGAACAGTGAACAAAGCGGTTGCTTTTTCAGCACCTTTTGTCACATTTGCAGCGCCCACCAGCTCGGTATATGCAGGCTCTACAATATAGGTTGCTGTGCCGTTTTCATTCTTAATAGAGTCAATTTTAAATCTTTGACCATCTTTATAAATATATGAAAAATCATACGTTGCATCGGCTTTAAGACCTTTAGCCTTTATATTAACATAACCAAAAATGTGCTTATGCTCATCGTGATTGTATAGTGGCCAAGGTGTAGCATTAAGGTCGGTTGGGTTGTTGGTGTTACCGCCAAGGTATCCGGTGCCAAAGCCAAATCCCCAGGCATAACCGCCATTTACAGAGAAATTATAATTATCAAGTCCACTGGCAAAGGACATACGAGGCTCCATATATTCCTCGCCTGTAGCCATTGCCTGTTCATAACCCTTTGCCGAGGTCAAGAAAGAAACGGAACCATTAGCATAGGTAGCGCTATCTAAAAGGTTACCTTCCTTTGATAAACCGGTTCCTGTATGTTTAAAGTCAGCAAAATGGCAGGTATTACCGGTGTTTGTATTACCACTAAATTCAATAATTACATGATAGAAATCTGCACCGGTAGAGGGGAATTTAGCGGTAGCAGTCTGCCAAGTAGTGCTTGCATCTGCACCACAGGTTCTCTGGGTTTGGATACCGGAGGGGTTTGCGGATAATCTTCCGGGTACAAACTGAGCATAATAGTTAGTGCCGGTTTTGCCTTCGGGAAGCCATTGATCCCCAATATATGTATTGCTCTCGGCATCATAATATCCCTCAAGCCAACCATTACCTGTTGTATCCATTTTGCTATGAATATCTCCACCAACGGTATCAGGATAAACGCAAATACCAGATACAGTTATACCGTTGCCTGAATAATATTTAAAGGAAATTTCATTCTCTTTAAATGCTTTTGCAGGAATGGTGGTGAAAACTCTATGAGAAATACAAGAATTTACGTACATCTCACTAGTGATTCCATCAATAGTAACAGGTGTATAATCAGGATCTACTCTAGTCCATCTGAAAGTATCCCAGTTGCCGGGACGCTTATCTTCAAGGGGAATGTAATCAGGATTCATAAGGCTGAAATCAGCAAGGTATAATTCCTGATCGGTAATAGCACCGCCCTGAGTACCAAAACCAACAATAATAATGTAATTGGTGTGCTCAGTGGTAGTGAATTTAGCGGTTGAAGAACGCCATACGTCGTTCATTCTCTGCTCATGATACTCAGATTTAACTAAATCGGTACCGTAATCGCCGCCATAAATAGCAGGAAGATAACCGTTGTATCTTTCACCTGCTTTAGGATGGTTAGCAGGCATAATACCCTCGTACCAAACGCACTTGTTGAAATTTGCCATTTCTTCTTCGGTAGCAGCGTTATAATCGGTTTTATTAGCGTCATTACCTGCGTCGAACTCTATATATACGTTAGTGTCGTATACATTTACGCCATCCTCAACAGGATAAATGTCTACCAATACAGGTGAAGACATACCGCCATCTACGTTTTTAGAATACCAAGAAAAGTCAAAACTATACTCTGTGTTAGGTAATAATGTTGCAGTAGTAAAAATGTTTTGGCTTCCGGGGAACTTAACAAGAATATCACTTGTATCGTCACCCTTTGCGATGGAATTATTATCGGTGATAGTATTCCATCTCCATTTACCAAAGTCTTTGACAGTATGATTTGCCAAAACGTTGGTATCTGCTTTGCCTGCCACAGCTTCTTCGGCAGATGCGGCAAATGTCATTACAGGCAAACTGCTAAGAATCATAAGCAGAGCAAGCAAAATGCTTAAACTTTTTTTCATAAAATTTCCTCCTAAAAATTTTTTTATCGGTAAAGGGACCTCCCGATACTTTTACCTAGTCTAATTATAATGCCTAGCGTATGTAGTTTCCTTTTGTTTTTTATTAATAATATACATTATTTTGCGAATTTGGGTTGTTTTTTTAAAAAAATGTGGTATAGTAGATACTAGACACTAGATGCTAGATGCTAGATGCTAGATGCTGGATGCCTAAACCGATAAATTGGGGTTTAACAGTGAGCAGCGGCTTTCTTTGAGGCCGTACCTAGACAGGGAAGGGGGCCCACGAAGTGGGGGAAGGGTTGAATGAAAAATCCCTCAAAACGCTTAAATAAAAGGCTTTTTGCTGTAACTTTTCTCCCCTTCCACCGCCGTTCGGCGGTCCCCCTTCCCCGTCCGGGGACGGCCAAATTTAACCCATAATTTGTGCGTTCAAACTACAATTTATCAGTTTAGTTATCCAGCGTCCGGCATCTAGTATCTAACATCTAATACAGGAGGATTTTTATGGCAAACGAGGAAATGTACCTATACCAAAACCAAATATCCGAAAATGATTTTTTAACCAGTAACCGCAGAGCTACCCACGACGTCCCCCTGCATTGGCATAACTATGTTGAGATAGAGCTTGTTTTAGCCGGAACTGCCGAGCATATTCACAACGGTATTGTTTCACAGCTTAAAAAGGGGCATGTTTCCCTTTTTAGAATTAATGACTACCACGCCATAAAAAATTCCAATAATTTAGAGGTTTTTAATCTTTCTATAAAGGATAATGCCATTTCCGAAAGAACACTAACCCAACTAAACAGTACACAAAGCAATCTTTCCTTTGATTTGGACGAGGAAACCTTTAAAACCGTACTGTTTTTCTGTGAGGCTTGTACTAAAGAAAACTCCCTTCATAACAGAAACGAATATTACATTAAAAATTTGTTGGAATGTATACTTATTTTACTGCTGAGACTTGATTTCTCACCCACAAAGCCCATAAAAAAGCACCAAAACAGTCAGCTTAACAGCGCAATTAACTATTTGCACAATCATTTTCGTGAAAATCCAAACCTTAATACAATTGCAAAAATTGCCCACTACTCCTCTACTCACTTCAGCCATGTTTTTCACAAAAAAATCGGCAAGTCTTATAACGATTACCTCAACGAGCTTAAAATCTCTTATGCCAAGCAGCTTCTTACAACCACAAATCTTAAGGTTATTGATGTTGGGTATCAAAGCGGATTTAATTCCTACAATAATTTTTACGCCACCTTCAAGCAGCACACAAATCTCTCCCCCGCCGAATACAAAAAGAAAAAGATGGTACATATTCATTCTTTGGGCTACAGTTGGCGTTTTGCGATTATTGATACCGATATTAATGAAAATCCCGCCTATATTTATATTGATACCGAGTTCCTTAAGCCAAATACCGAATATTGCTTTTCTTATTATTACTCATACGATTATATAATCGCCTTTGAGTCGGTAAAAAATAGCAAAACAATGGAAAGGGTTTGGGTAACAGAGCCTGTAATAACCAATCTTAAGGATAAAAAACGAACACATAAGGTGGAATTTCGCTTTAAAACCACTACTAACGCCCCCTATAAAATCACATTGAAAATGGGTAAGGGGCTTAACAACATAAACTGCGAATACAGGTACACCAACCTGAATAACCTAACACTTTATGAGGAAAACAACTTGATGGAGCCAAAGGTTAATCTGGCGCAGGAATATACCTATGCAAGCGGAAATGTTTCCTGGTCTGATAACAGCGACGCCTACGATATACATATAGATAGATAAATTATTAAACATCTAAAATGGGGAAGAAATGAATTTTTTCACTTCTTCCCCGTTCATTTTTAACAAATTTCTCCGATTTTACAGCTTAGAATGTTCCGTCTATCCGACTATATATAGCATCCTTTAAAAATAAAAAGATAATGCAAAATGCTTCCCATAAGCACAAACAAGTGCCATATAAAATGCATATATTTTACTCTATCTGCCTTATAAAAAATTATTCCCATTGTATAGGCGACGCCGCCGCCCACCAAAAGCCACAATATCTCCTTGGGAGTAGAGTTTATTAAGGGCTTCAGGGTAAAAAGGCACATCCACCCCATTATTATATAAAGAACCATAGAAAGCTTTTGCCATTTTTTCATATCTATGGCATTAAGCACAATCCCTATTATGGCACACAAAAAATTCACTGTTATAAGGGTGTAACCCACCCATCCGCCTATTATTAAAAGAGAAATTGGTGCATAAGTACCGCTTATCAGCAAAAAAATAGAGCAGTGGTCTAAAATTCTGAAAACCTTTTTGGCTCTGTTGCGTTTTAAGGAGTGATAAAGGCAGGAAACTGTGTATAAAACTGTAAGACTTAACCCATAAATCAAGCCTAACAGTACGGCGGTAATGCTTTCCATAGCCACACCGCGCCAAATTAAAGCTGCGGTTCCCACCACCGAAAGCAAAGCCCCCGCACCGTGGGAAACTGAGTTGGCTATTTCCTCTCCAAGACTTTGAAGTCGTATAAATTTTTCTTTTTTCATAGCTTTCTCCGTTTTCATTAAAAGATTATCTAGTTTTTAAAACTATATTACATCATTTTAAGGATTTTGTCAAGATAAAATTAAAAACAGCCCTTCCTTTTACAAAATGAGAGAGCTGCTTTTTTATAATTCGTGGCGAAGCCACACCGAAATTATTCATTATTCATCAGCCGTAGGCGACTTCATTCTTCATTATTCATTCGAAAATCCGCCCACTTTCGTGAACGGATTTTCGTTTGGTGCCGCTGGCCGGACTTGAACCGGCACGATATTGCTACCGAGGGATTTTAAGTCCCTTGTGTCTGCCTATTCCACCACAGCGGCTTATTCAGTTGACCATATTATTTTATACCATTTATGTTAAAATGTCAAGAGAAATTTTAGCAATATGTATAAAAAAGTTTTTATATGTAAAATATTTCAAATTTTGTCTTGCATATTACTAATAAATATGATATAATACCAATCGTTGTTTTGTTTTGAAGCAAAATCAACCCCTTTTTTTCCAAATGCTTCGTATTTATAGTATTTATATTTGGGCAGAGGGCATAATATTTATGTAGGTGATTAATATGTGTGGTATTGTTGGATTTGTTGGTAATAAAAAAGCCGCCCCTGTTTTGCTTGGCGGTTTGGAAAGGCTTGAATACCGCGGTTACGACTCCGCAGGTATTACCGTAATTAACAACAATAAGTTTGAAACAAATAAAACGGTTAAAAGAATTTCGGCGTTAAAGGAAGCTACCGAAAACGGCGAAGCAATCTGTGGCAAAATCGGAATTGGTCATACCCGTTGGGCAACTCACGGCGCGCCCTGTGAAAAAAACGCTCATCCTCATTTGGGCTTTAAGGGTAGATTTATGGTTGTTCACAACGGCATTATTGAAAACTATCTTGAGCTTAAAAACGAGCTTGAAGCTGAGGGCGTAGCCTTTGCAAGTGATACCGACACCGAGGTTATTGCCCATATTTTAGAAAAACATTATACAGGTGATGTCTTTGCGGCTATTTCCAAAACCGTATCCCGTTTAGAGGGCTCCTTTGCCCTTGGAATACTTTGTGTCGAACAGCCCGAAATACTCTATGCGGTTCGTAACTTCAGTCCCCTCATAATTGGTCTTGGTGAGGGAGAAAACTTTATTGCATCTGATGTTACTGCTTTGGTTTCTCACACCAAAAAGGTTCTTTATATGGAAGATAAGGAAATTGCGGTTATAAAGGAAAATTCGGTTGATTTATTCACCGCAAGCGGTATAAAAATCCACCGAAGTCCCGCTTTGGTAAACTGGAGCGTTGATGCCGCCGAAAAGGGTGGCTACAGCCATTTTATGATGAAGGAAATCAAGGAACAGCCCGAGGTTATTGCAAAAACCTTTGAGCCCAGGATTAAGGACGATAAGGTGTTTTTTGAGGGGCTTAAGCTAACCGAAGAAAAACTCCAAAGCATAAACAGGATTATAATAACCGCCTGTGGCTCGGCTTATCACACGGGCGTGGTGGCAAAATATGTTTTTGAGGAGCTTTTAAGGCTTCCCGTAGAGGTGGATTTAGCATCCGAATTTCGTTACCGCAACCCAATTGTGGATGAAAACACCCTTGTTATAATAATCAGTCAATCGGGTGAAACCGCCGATACACTTGCCGCCTTAAAGGAGGCAAAAGCAAGAGGCGCCCACATTCTTTCCATAGTAAATGTTGTTGGAAGCTCTATTGCGAAGGCGTCGGATGATGTTATTTATACCTGGGCGGGGCCCGAAATTGCCGTTGCAACCACTAAGGCATACTCTGCACAGCTTATAGTTCTTTATCTTTTTGGAATATATGCCGCCGAAAAAAGAAGCTCTGCCGACAGTAAGCTTTTAAAAACGCTTTTAGATGAAATTCGTCTGTTACCGCAAAAAATATCCTCCGTTTTTGAGATGGAGGACACCATAAAAAGCCTTGCGGAAAATCATTATAAAATGAAAAACACCTTTTTTATTGGCAGAAATATAGATTATGCCGCCGCTATGGAAGGCTCCCTTAAATTAAAGGAGATTTCCTACCTGAATTCTGAGGCTTATGCCGCAGGTGAGCTAAAGCACGGAACAATCTCCCTTATTGAGCAGGGGAAAATTGTGATTGCCCTTTCGGCATACGAGGGACTTCAGGATAAAATGATGAGCAATATTAAAGAGGTTAAAGCCCGCGACGCGTTTGTTATTGCTACTGCTATAAAGGGCAATACAGCCATTGAAAAGGAAGCAGATGAGGTGCTGTATCTTCCCGAAACCCACCCCCTGCTTTTGGCTTCTGTTGAGGTCGTGCCACTTCAGATGTTCGCCTATTATGTAGCCCTTTTTAACGGATGCGATATTGATAAGCCACGAAATTTGGCAAAATCCGTAACGGTAGAATAAACAATTTAAAATAAACGGGGAAGAAGTGATGAAATTTCACTTATTCCTCGTTTTTTATATGCCCTTTTACCTTAATTCTAATTTATTCTGCTTTCTGAATTCTCTGGGGGAAACAAAAAATCTGCTTTGGAACACTTTTCTGAAATGGGCGGTGGACTCAAAGCCTACTCTGCTTGCAATTTCGTCAATTGTAAGGTTGGTTTCGGTCAATAGTTCCTCTGCTTTCTCTGCCCCGATTTTCTGCTTCATTTTAACGGGGGAAATACCTATATTCTTTTCAAATAACTTGGATAAATATCTAACACTTATATTACAATGCCGCGCTACATCACTAATTGAATATTTTGAATTGTTAAACATATATTCTATAGCATTTTCAATAAGCTCGGAATAACGATGATTACTTTTAACCATAACGGTCTGCACCGCTTCTAAAAAGGTGTAGGCTTTTTTTATAAAGGTGCAATCTTTTTTTGGCATTTTATAATTTATGTTTTTAGGCACTTCCTCTAGATAATGTATAACGTTTTCAGTAGGATTAATAACCTGCGGATGATAATCCCAATTGTTTACACCTGCAAAAAATCTAACGTGAAAAAATATTCCCTTACATTGTTCCTTTGTTTTGCTGTAAAACAAAAGTTCACCCTTGGTATCACTGGGCGTAAAAAGAATTTGCCCCTCATTGGCTGTAATTACAGTGTCATCATAAGTTAGTTGGCAAAAGCCGTTTTTAACGTATATAAAGGTAAAAAGTGAAGAGATTACATTTTTTTCCGTATTGTGATCTATATAGTAATTAAAAGCGAATAAACCGCTTGTGTTAAAGTTATAATCTATCATAAAGTCACCTCTTTATTGTGTTCCGAAAACCGTCGGTTTTTTACAGAATAACATATTGATTTTTAATTGTCAATAAGTTATATTAAAATTGTAGGTTTTAATTTTAAAAAAGGAGATATATTTATGAAAAAAACTATCGCTGTTTTGTTAAGTATAGTTTTAGCATTTAGCGGAATATGTTCCACCTTGCTTTTACCCGCTACTGCTGAAGCTGCAGGTTTTGAAGATCCCTCTAAGTGGGTGATTTACGATTATTCCGTTGACCATGTAAATTCAACTGCAAAGTTGGCTGCTTCTTGGACAAAGGTTGAAAAAAATACTAATTCAGCGTATTTGTGTGACGGTGATTCTTCACTCTACGTATCTGCACCTTGGCAGGTACCTGCTCACCAATTCAACGTAGAAAAAAACACAGACTATACTTTAAGTTTTAAATATTTAGATCCTACTTCTCCCGGTGCTACACCTTTAAAAAATGCAGGTGTTATAAATAATGATTACTGCATATCTTGGGGTAACGCTTATGACGAAGGTTTTTATTGCACTTTAGGTGATAGCTACTATTATGAATCTAATGGTGTATTCAGTCAGAAAGAGGTTGATTGGAACACAAACACTTCCACAAATTACACCCCCGGTGAGTGGAATACCGTTACTTTGAATTTTAATTCTTACGATAACACAACCCTTACTTTTATGCTTATTACAAACGCAAATCCCTTCTATTTAGATGCGTTCAGCCTTACCAAAAAGGGCGAGCCCGAACCTGAGCCTGAGCCTGAGCCTGAGCCTACCTCCGAAGCCGAAAAATGGCAGGTTTACTTTAACGGCGAGCGTACAAGCATTGATGGTAACGCAACAAATCGCTCGGATAAGGGATGGAACGGTATTTTAGATAATACCGACCCTGCCTTTAACTATGGCGATATTCCGTCGGTTAAGTATTATGGTTCTCATACTACATCTGCCCGTCCTTTAGACCTTGAATACGGCAAAAAATATAAAATTTCCTTTAAATATTATATGCCAAACAGCACCGTACCTTCTGAGAGCGGTGATTCACTTTTCTATCAAATAGGTGTTACCGAAAAAGGTACTGCCCTTAGTACAGGTGGCGGTTCAAGACCTATGAAGGCAACCCTTGGCGCCGCTTGTATAGGCACTAAAGATAGTTGGAATGAATATTCCATGGAATTTGAAAATAAAACCTATACCGAAAAGTATTTCTTTATATTCTCGGTATTCTCGGCAGGATTTACCGTTTATTTTGCCGATTTAAAGGTTGAAGAACTTCCTTCAGCCCCTGAACCTGATCCTGAACCCGATCCTGAACCCGATCCCGAACCAACAACCTCTGAAGCCGAAAAATGGCAGATTTACAAACAAGGTGGGCCTTCAACTCTTGATGGTACTGCAACAAACGTTAATGGTTGGCAAAGTGCTACCGACAATGAAGACCCTGCCTTTAATTATAATGGTATTCAGTCCGTAAAAATTAATGGTAATACAGCTAATTTTGCCCGCACGTTGAATGGGCTTGAAGCAGGAAAAACCTATAAAGTTTCCTTTAAATATTTTATGCCTGAAACCACCACCCCTTATGGTGGCAGCGAGAACCTTTTATATGAAACAGGTATAGTTTCAAAGGATGCACCTTTATCAAATAGAGGCTATCCCACCGCTCCACTTAAAAAAGGTGATCCTTCTTATGGTAAACTGGGCGAATGGCAGGAATACTCCATTACCTTTACAAATAGTGATAGTAAAGAAAAATTCTTCTATTACATTGCTAATTTCTCTGCAGGTTTCGTTGTTTATTTTGCTGACTTTAAGGTAGAGGCTGTTACTCCCGAACCCGAACCCGAGCCAACCCTTTCTGAAGCCCAAAAATGGCAGATTTATACAAAGGCTTCACATTCTAAACTTGATGGTACTGCAACAAACATTAATGGTTGGCAAAATGCTACCGACAATGAAGACCCCACCTTTAACTATAATGGTATTCAGTCTGTAAAAATTTACGGTAACACATCTACTTTTGCCCGTGCAATAGAGGGTCTTGAAGTAGATAAATCCTATAAGGTTTCCTTTAAATATTTTATGCCTGAATCCTCAGCTCCTTCCGGTAATGGCGATTCACTTTTCTATAAAACAGGTATAGCCTTTAAGGATATTACCTTAACAAACGGTTATCCTTCCGCTTCCCTTAAAACCGGTGAGCCTTGTTTAGGTAAACTGGGCGAATGGCAAGAATATTCCATCACCTTTACTAACTGGGATAGTCAGGAAAAATTCTTCTATTACATCACCAACTACACTGCTGGCTTTACCGTTTATTTTGCCGATTTTAAGGTGGAAGAAGTTCAACTTGATAATCCCGGTCTTCGACCCTTTTACGGCTGGGGCGACGAGCCTTTGAATGAGTATTTAATTAACTTTGATGATTTTGAGGTTGAGTTTACTGAAACTTATGTTGAAGTTACCAATAAGGGTCCTGCAAGGCAGGGTAAACAAAGCAACACCCTACACGTTATTAAAGGCGATTACCCCAACGCGGTATTCCCAAGATGGGGCAGTGTTACAGGCTACACCGACCCCATTTTCACCCTGCCTGTAAAGGAAAACACCCTTTATGAATACAGTTTTTGGATTTATATTGACGAAAAAGCTGAAGATATAAGCTGGTTGCAGTTCTATTACGATTATTCAACTCCCGGCGCATATATGCTTCTTAATAAAACCCGTGATTTAGGAAAATGGATGCACTACACTGCTCGTTTTGTTACAAAAGCAGACCAAACCCAAATTTCTCTGGGCTTTAATGCGAGTGAAAATCCTGAGAATATGTGGATAGACGAGTTTAAAATAAAGGAAATTGCTCCGGGTTCTCTAAGTCCCTTCAGAGAAGGCGGATACTGTGAGGATATGCACAATATTCTTTTAAGTAACAGCGATATTGAAAATATTAGTGTGGCAAAATCGGGTGTTTACAAAATCAAGGTGGAAAATTCTACTCAGTACACCTTTGGTTTAAATGTTAAAGCAAACAAAACCTCTAATTCCCGCATTTTCCTTTCTTATGACGGAATTAACCCAATAATGCCTAATGACGATGCCGCAGTCCCCGTTTTAATAACCGCAACCTCACAAAACCGCCGTTACGGTATTGATGTTGTTACCAACACTTCAGGCTACATATATCTTGTTATTGAAAATGATGATAAGGCATTATCCATAGAAGAAATAATGCTATTTAAATCATACGCCCTTTCTTCGGGACTTTTGGTTGAAAGTAATGAGCCTATCGACCGTACTCTTTCGGTTAATAAAGGCATAACCACTCTCACCAAGCTTCCCCTAACCATTGACGACGCTGAAAATATTGGTTATGACGAAAGTCCCGCAACGGGTGAGTCTTTAATGCCTTTAATCATTCTTGTTATTACCTTTGTGATTTCAGCAGGATTACTTGTTTTAACTAAAAAAGGAGGTGAGCAAGCATAATGAAAAACCAGATAATTAAAATTTTATGTTTGATTTTATCCCTTTCTATAATGCTTTTTGCCTTTGCGGCTTGTAACAAAAAAGAGGAAGAAGCCGTTTCATCTCAGCTTGTTTCTTCCGATGTTTCGTCAAGCGAAGAAGATCCGGTAGAGTCTGAAGAACCCTCTTCCGAGCCTGAAGACACCGCAGATGATGACTTTTTCGAGGACGAATGGTTTGAGGAAGATTTTGAAGCCGAAGAAGGCGTTTACTACGAACCACTTGTTGTAAATAACAAAAAATATGTTAACGAAAACTTTATGGGTATAGGTTACATCCACCAAATGTTCTCCCGTCAAACGGATAAAAGCGGTCGTGTCTACAACGAGCAACAAATCGCTTTGGAGCTTGACACAATGAAAAAAATGAACATTAAAACCATTCGTTCCTATTACGGTGCCGATTACTCTTGGGATCCCGTTACACAAACCCGTAATTTTGAATCAGAGGAAATGCTTGCCTTCTACCAAAGCTGTAAAGATATGGCAAGTATCGGCGTTGATATTGGCGTTACTGCACAGTGGTCACTTGCTCACTTTTTAAAGGGCGCCGCACAAAATGATAATATGGGTCAGTTTTCACTTTCCGGTCTTCTTGATGATGATTTTGACAAAACCTGTGAAAACTACCGCGTATTTATGAAGGACACCGTTTTAGCTCTCAAGGCACACGGAGTAAACAACATTAAATACTTCTTTGCATATACTGAGTGTCACAACACCTTTAATGACGGTAAGGATATTAACGGCAATCCAACCACTAGCGATAACGAAGATTACGAATTTGAAAGACTTTTCCCCATTTACGATAAGGCAATAACCTCGCTTCATAACGGTCTTAAGGATGCAGGACTCAGAAGTCAGTACAAAATTGTCGGCCCTTGTGACAACTGGGTTAGAAGTTGGTCAGAGGTTGGCTATTCACCTTTAGTTAAATACACCATTGAAAATCTTTCAGATGTTGTTGATATTATTGGTACTCATAACGACTATGCAGAGGGTAAAGACCTTGCCGACGATGTTTTCTACGATATTCCTCAATACAGACAGGAATGGACATATACCGCCGCCAAAAATGCAGGTATGCCCCATTGGATTGACGAATTTAATGTTCGTTCAATGCCAAACTCCAGCCAAGCTACCGCCGCCGAACGCAGAGCCTATGCCGATAATCCCATCAGAGGCGTTGCGGCAGGTGCTATGATAAACGGTGTTTTGAATTTTGGATATGCCGATAACATTTTCATATGGACTCTTTCTGATGAACAATGGCCCGATAACAGTACAGGCGGCATTGGTTCAGAGTTCGATAACGGTGTTCAGCTTTGCGGATATCTGCCCTGCCTTTTTGAAACCAGCAGACCTTATAAAGCGTGGTACGCAATGTCGCTTATGTCCCGTTATACCGGACCCGGTAAAATCTACGAATGTGAGGTTGGTTACGGAATTTATATTTCTGCCGTGGAGCGTGAAGACGGCGTGATAACCCTTATTGTTACTAACTACAATATAGAAGGTACGCCTGCCGAAATTTCCTTTGCAAAATCTATTGGCGGCAAAAATCTTTACCGCTACCGCTACGAAAACTCTAAGATTGTGGCAGCGCAGGGTAATGAAATGATTAAAGCCGATGCCGTAGCCGAAAATGTTACAGATAAATTCTACGACACCCTCCCACCCTATTCCGTAACAGTTTATTCAACACAACTTAACTAACAAAAAAGCCTCTCGGGTAACCGAGAGGTTTTTTGTTTATGACTTATAATTTATAGTTGAATACATAGACGTGTGGTTAGACTGCAACGCGGGGATTTTCTCCCTTCCCCCACTTCGTAGGCACCTTCCCCGTCCGGGGACGGCCGTAATAGTTTGCAGTTTGTTACATGGACGCGAAACGAATTGTATCCGTTTAATAAAAATCATCCCGCAATTAGATCAAACGTCACACGAAAACCGCCTTAAAATCGCAAATAAAATGGACGCGGAGTATAAGCTACGCCACGTCCACAAACCTATTCGTAATAAATCCGGTCAGGGACCGGTGGAGCCAAAGCCACCGTTGCGAATACCGTCGGCATCATCATCAACAGTAATGCCAAAGGGCATAAATATTCCCTGCGCAAAGCCCTGTCCCGCCTCAACCGACACGGTTTTCTCATAGTGGCAGTTGGTCATTCGCACCATAATGTGCCCTTCGTTGTCTGAGTGAAAATAATCGCTGTCAATAACCCCTACCGTGTTGTTAAGGGTAAGACGAAACTTAAAGCCTAACCCACTGCGGGGGTAAATAAGAAGCACATATCCGTTTTCAATTTCGGCTCTGATTCCTGTGGGAATGGTTATTTCCTCACCCGGTGCAAGTGTAAAATCAAAGGGCGCATAGAAGTCATACCCTGCCGAGCCTACCGTGGCTCTGCGGGGCAATTTTATGCCCTCATAACAGTCCCTTGTTGCCGAAGAATATGCGGCTGAAAATTGCTCAAAGTTAACCTTGTGAAATTTTGCAATCCTGTTCATAATCAATCCTACCCTTTAATCATATAAATTTACAGTTGCTCCTGCGGGGACTTTTACGGGAGTGCCTGAATTTGGCTGCCAATATCCGTCCAAATGCGCAAAAACATCTGTGCGTGTGGGGTTGTAAACAGTCTTTCCGTCTGCCGAGAAAATAAGACTGTTAAAGGCATTAACATAATCGTAAATCTCCATATTGGTAGCAAACCATATATCGGGATTTTTATGGCATTTTTCAAAAAGCTCCTCAATAAGCTCCCAGTTGTTGTCATAATCGGGGCCAAATTCATATGTGTGTCCCCAAACATACATAACTGTGGGCTTACTAACTATGCGAGTTTGCTTTAAAAATTCTTCATAAATTTCCAATGAGTTTTTATGGTGGCAGGTTGGGTGCCATTGTAACCAGTTTTCGGGCAAGGTAAAATCATTGGTGGATTTTGTGGTACGGGCGTAAACTATTCCCGCCGCCTTAATGGAGTCCTCGCTTGTTTCATTGTAAGGGCCGTATGGATAGGCAAAGCCGCGAATGATTTTATCGGTAATTGCCTCAATTTCCTTTCTATTGGTCATAATATCATCCGTAACTACAGATTGTGGTAAAAATGTGTAATGCGGGTGGGTGTGACCGTGACAAGCGATTTCGCAAAGGGGATTTTCTGCAATTTCTTTAAGCTCATTCTTTTTAAGGCGGTTTTCGGGTTCATTCCCATTTTCATAATGGCAGGTGTTTATGTTGAAGGTGCACTTAACACCGTACTTGTTCAAAAGTTCTACAAGTCTTAAATCGGCAGGAATACCATCATCATAGCTAAAGGTCATAGCCTTAGTCTTGCCGTTTGGAAAACGAAGTACAAACGATTTCATTTAGAATTGCTCCTTTATAGTACATTTTTATTTTAAATCTACAGTTTCGCCTGCAGGGATTTTTATAATCTTGCCGCTACCTGCTTTTTTTGTTGGATTAAAAATTCCCCATAAATCAATTGCGGTAGGATTATAAATCTTTTTTCCGTTAGCAGAGAAAACCAGCGATTCAAAAGCCTTTACATAATTGTAAATTTCCATATTGGTAGCGTACCAAATTTCGGGATTATTGTGGCACTTTTCAAAAAGCTCCTCAATAAGCTCCCAGTTATTTTCGCGTTCAAATTCAAATGAGTGTCCCCAAACATACATAACAAGCGGCTTGGAGCGCGGATTTGTTATTTGACTGAATTCTTCATATGCTTTAATAGAATCCTTATGGTGGCAGGTAGGCTCCCATCTGAACCAGTTTTCGGGAAGGTAAAAATTATTGTTTCTGGTCGCCAAACGGGCATAAACAATACCCGCCGCCTTTAAAGCAGTTTCGCTTATATCATTAAAAGCCGAAATGCTGGGGTAGGCAAATCCGCGGGTTATTTTACCTGTAATCTGCTCTATTGCCTTTCGGTTTTTTAAAATATCATCAGTAGCCGACACTTGGGGTAAATAGGTGTAGTATGGGTGAATGTGACCGTGACAAGCAATCTCAAACAAAGGATTTTCCGCTAGTTCCTTAAGCTCGGATTTTTTAAGACGGTTTTCAGGCTCATTGCCGTTTTCATAAAACATAGTGTTTATGTTAAAGGTGCATTTAACACCGTATTTTTTCATAAGCTCGGCAAGGCGCAAATCTTCGGGAACACCGTCATCATAGCTAAAGGTCATAGCCTTTGGTTTGCCTTCCGGAAATCGCATAACAAAACAGCGCATTTTGCTTTTCTCCTTTAATTTTCTATATCTGAGTATTTTTTTATATACTCTTTAAGAATTTTATTTGTTTCAAGGGGCATATCTCCAATGGTGTTAGAGCAAAAAACTATGCCCTCTATTTCCTTATTTTTCAAAAGTTCAAAATAATATGCAAGTTGATTTTCAAAAATCTTTGGATCCATTGCCTTGCCGTTACCGTAATCCCATAGGTAAACGCCAAGCATTACGGGTATGTTTTTTGCAAGATTTTTAAGCCTTGTAAAATAATCTTTCATATTTGCAATATCTTCACTTTTCCAAATCCAAAAAGTGATTCCGTCAAAGCAATCAACGTAATTTTCAAGGGGTAAATCAAATTCGTGAGAGTAGAGTACACACCAAAAATCAAGCCCGTTTTTGTTAAGATTTTCTTTAATCTCAGTTAAAACTTCGGGGGTGAAACGTTTTGTGCGTTCGGGTGAGAAAAAATCGTCCACCACTCCGCCCGTGATATTTTTAAAATCTTTTGCAACTTCAATAACGTCATTTGTGTTGCCTAACTTTTCTTCGGGCAAAGGGGTGCTTGCATCCCCTAGAATTGACCATTTGATTTGGTTTAAAGAGGAAAATCTTTCTGCCAAACCGCTAAATGGAGGTGTTATGTTGCCGCCGTATGATACGATAAAAGCGTTTTTTATACCGTAACTTTCGGCAAATTCTTCGGGGGACATTGTGCAGTTAAAATCTACAATTTTGTTGTGCGAACCCTCTAAATGCCCCCAATTCCAAAGTTTTTCTTTAAGTTTTGCCATTGGTTTCACCAGCTTTTAAAATATTTTAGGATCATATTTGGTGGAGGTTCTGCCGTGATT
>SVPL01000094.1 GCA_015065925.1 Oscillospiraceae bacterium | reverse complement strand
TCCCATACCCACAAGACCTACTTTAAGTTTCTTATCCACAATTGCTTTCTCCTTCAAACTAAATTACTTGAAATAGCCGCAAATAACTATCATTTTCATTGTAACATTTTATTTAATCTTGTCAAGATGATTTCTCTGAAATGATGTGTCTAACTTTTTAACTATTAAAGTTTTTAAAGGCAAGGAAGGCTTTTTTTAAAAAAGTTTCCGTAAAACCTTATTATTTCATAGTCTCTTCGATGAGGTGGCAACAGCAATGGACATTAGTGGCTTTGAGGTCATTTCCTGCGCCTATAAAGACGAAAAAATAAATCGTGATGCTTTACAAAAAAGTGTGTGAATAATGTAAGCTTGCATTATAAAAGATTATATATACTGTTAGCAGGTTCCCTTTTGTTCTTCCATTTGCCGCCCGTGAAATCAGGAAATGTAACGGGAACACTACCGAGCATTACAGACTGCTCACTCAAGGCCGTAATAACCATCCACGATGCTGCGTCATAAACGTCGATAGGCATTGGAGTACCTTTTTCAAGTGCTTCAAGAAACGCCGACAGCACAAGTCCGTCCATACCGCCGTGACCACCCTTAAGACCGTCTTCGCGTGCTTTCTTCCAAAGAGGATGACGGTATTCTTCAATATACTTATCCATATTGCCCCATTCGGACGTCCATGAATGATGCTTTTCTCTATGGGACTCGTCGTTGTCAAAATAGAAGGAATTTGTACGCTCCTCATACATTCCCTTCGTTCCTCTTACAGTAAAATCACGGGAATAATAGCGAGGCAAGGTCGTATCAAGAACGATCTTCACAGTCTCACCGTTAGCGCATTTTATAAGGGTCGTAAACACGTCCCCCTGCTTCCAATCCGCATCCTTGAGAGGATGGTCAAGCTCGGTGAGATATTCCTTCATGCTCTGTGGCTTTGAGGACATGGAAACAAGGCTTTCAAAGCGGTTGCCGTTTCCGATATTAAGAAGCTTTGCAATGGGACCTATCTCATGAGTGGGATAGTTCTCACAGTTGCGATTCATGTATTCGCTTCCGCGATAATGACGGTCTCGGTTAATGCCCGCAAGTGCGTTACGCATTTCATGACAATATCCGCCATCGCAGTGAACCACACGTCCGAGCAGACCTCTGCGTACCATATCGGTAACCGTCATTTCTATCTCGCCGTAGCAGCAATTCTCAAGCATCATAAAGGGAGTTTTCGTCTCCTCGTAGGCTTTTACAAGGTCGAAGCATTGCTGTACCGAATACGCTCCGCCAACCTCAACAGCTACGGCTTTACCGCACTTCATCGCATAAATTGAAGCTTCAAAATGGTTATCCCATCCCGAAAGGACAAAAACAGTATCGACCTCGTCGCTCTCGATAAGCTCTCTGTAATCCTTCGTGCAAAGAGCGATAGGCTTACCCTTTTCCTCAAGTGCCTTGTAAACGCTCTCGAGTCTGTCTTCATAAAGATCACATATTGCAGTAACTGCAATCTGCTCATGCTCGGAAAGCATATCCTTCGTCCACCAAGAGCCACGTGCTCCCAGACCAATCACGCCAACCTTGAATTGCTTCACAAAATCACCGCCTTATATAATTATTCTACCCACATTATACCACTTAACACAAAAATGTAAATAGTCAAATTTACTTTTGTTAAGCTTGTGTCCGTCACGCGCTAGCATTTTTTCATCTTTTCCTCCAAAAACAATTAGACACATCATGGGAGAAAACTCCGAAATGATGTGTCTTGTTTTTGTATACAAATATGCCCCGCGTTTCTGCGGGGCATTTCATGCTTTTAGCATTTCATTCCACTTGTGGAATTTCACGTGCCCGAGTATTCGGGCAAATTTCATTGAAATAATTTGTAATTATTTCATAGCCTCTTCAACCGCAACGGCCACTAATCATAAAAAATTTTCTCTTTACAAATTATGTAATCCGTGATATAATGATTATGCCAAACAAAAACAAATATTTTTAATGGGAAAACTCTCTGTTTTTATAGGGGGTCTTGTACCCTTTTGTCTTTTTCAACGGTAGAAGTTTAAATTTCGGTAAAATCGCAAATTTCACTTCTATCGTGGAGAGTTATCCCCATAGTTGTTTTTGTTTGGCGACAATTGAAGTTTGCGTTTTTCGGTGCGCTGACTTCGGTTGGCGCACTTTTTTATTTAAGGAGGTTAACATTCATAGGCAAACCCGAAACAATTAACTCAAATAAGGGAAAGGATACTTTAAACATGGAAGAAAAAGTTATAATCAGAGGGGTATTTTCAAGAATCAATGTATTCTCAATAGTTTTTATTTTATTAAGTTTGTTTGGGCTTATAGGCTCAGTTGCTGACGGAACTGAAGAAGGCACTTTTGCAGGTATAGTTTATGTGATTATCGGTATTGCAGGCGCGGCATTTTTCTATTACTTGTTTAACAAATGCGAAATAACAGTTACTGACAAGCGAGTTTACGGAAAGGCAGCTTTCGGCAGAAGTGTAGATTTACCATTTGATATGATTTCATCTGTTGGCACGGGTGCTTTTAAAGGAATAAAAGTTGCAACTTCATCAGGAAATATCACATTCTATTTTTGTCAGAATAGCCACGCGGTTTATTCTGCAATTTCTAACAGATTGATAGAAAGACAAAATAAACAGAATAATCAAACCGCAACAGCTCCTACCACTACAGGAAGTGGTGCAGATGAATTAAAAAAATACAAAGACTTGCTCGATAATGGGGTAATAAGTCAAGAAGAATTTGATGCCAAGAAAAAGCAATTATTAGGATTATAATACAAATACCCATTTATTACTATTAAGAAAAATTCCAAAAATTAAAAGTAGTATTTTCACAAAAATCAAGGAGAATTAAAATGAAAAAACTTTTATCATTAGTATTAGCAATACTTACAATTTTCGTACTTGCATTGAGCATTGTAGGTTGTGAATCTGGTTCAGATGAATTTGTTGGAGAATATATACGAAAAAACGATGGATGGCGTCATAATATAGTTCATACAGTAGACGGAGAAAGAATATCAACTGGAGAACTCTCCGTCGACGGAGATGGTATTCTCACACTCAATAACGGTGGAGCGGGAACGTATAAATTTATAGCTTACAATTCCAGATTTGAAGATTTGGGGAAAAATTATCTTCTTCTTGAAGGTGATGTTACCTGGGAAGACGTAGATGGTATCTTGTATGTAAAAGGTACACTATACGCCAAAGACGAGAGTAACAAAACATTTAATTTCGACCGAGAATTTAAATTAGAAGGAAAAACACTGGTTGACGTAGTATATCCAACATATAGATTTGAAAAGCAATAAACGATGATTTGTCAAACTAAGTGCAACACTTTTTGATACAATCCTCAAACAAATCCAATGGATTTTTAAAATTTAAAACCTTTTTAGGCCTGGCGTTGATCAACGCCAGGTTCTTTTTTAGAGTA
>SVPL01000039.1 GCA_015065925.1 Oscillospiraceae bacterium | reverse complement strand
ATGTAAGCTATCAAAATGCAACCGAAGATTATCTGCGTTCAACACAATATACCTGCGCACTTTATAACATTGGCGTAGATAAATACGGCAAAACCGATTATTCTAAGTATGACACAACCTATTATGTCCGCTCATATATCACCTTTAAAAATGCAAACGGCGACATTAAGGTTTATTATGGTGATACACAGTCGGCAAGTGTATTTGCAGTAATGAAAGCCGCTTTAGAGTCGGATAATACTGACGATATTACCTATGTTAAAAACTTCCTTGACGGTAAGGTAGAGGGCTTCACCGCCGATGCCACCGCCATTAAAGAGGCTTGGAATTCCGATTCCACCCGCGCCTCGCTTTACACCCCCGCAAACTAATTTAAAATTTTAGTTTTTCTCCTCAAAAAACAAAAAGCAGAGTTGTCGTTTGATAACTCTGCTTTTTGATGTTGTTTATCTATTACTATAAAATTTTGCAAAAAGAAGGTCGCTGTTTAATTCTGCCGATTGTTTTAAAAGCTCTTTGGATTTATCGGCGTTACCCATATAATCCTCGCAAAGACCTAAAAGATAGCCAAATTGCGCCTTTCTAAGCCTTTCGGGAGCATCAGTAAAGGGAATAAAGAAGGGGGTAGTTGCAAAATATCCGCTATCCTTGGCAGTGAAAGCATCTTCCCAAATTCGGTGGTAACGGGTTAAAAGCTGTACACCCTTTATGCGCTCGCCCAAACGGTTGTATGAAAGGGCTTGATAAAAGGGTAGCTCCTTCAAATGCATATTGCTGAAATATTCAATCTTGGTATTTGTTATGTAACGATATATTTTTTCGGCTTCTTGCTTTTTTTCAAGATTTTCAAGGCAAACAGCCTCAAAATATCTGCAAGGAATGTGTTTGGTGTGATTCCAAATACCCGCACCCAAATTTTGGGGTAGTACCTGCGCAGTGCGGAAAAGCTCCAACGCACCTGAGTAATCAGCATTTTTAAGCTTTGCCTGAGCCAGATTAAAGTTGGCAAAAATGTATTGGTCGGCTATTGCGTGTTCACCGCCCTCGCAGGGAACAAAATCGTGATTTAAAAGCACATCCAAAGCCTTGTTGGGCATATCTGCCTGATTGTAAGCCTTTGCAAGCTCGGTTAAGATGTCGTCACGGGTGATAACATTTCGTCTGCTTTCTAAAAATTCTACCTTTTCGGTAGGTGTAACAGAAAGCTTATCCATTAAAACAACCGTTTCGTAAATAAGCTCCTCGCTTGTTGGATTGAGAGTAACCGCTTTTTTCATCATTTGAAGGGGTTCTTTAGTTTTTTTGTCGTAATTAAAGTATAAAACGGCAAGATTGCGAAGAACCGTTACATTATTTTCGTTTTGGCTTAAAACTGCTTCAAAGCAGTCACGCGCCTTTGAGATTTGACGCTTGGAATAATAAAGGTCGCCCAAAAGCTCGGTTGCAAGTAGACTGTCTTTTGCTATTTCAAGAGCTTTAAGCTCACCTTTGCGGAAGGGGAAGGTGTCTGAAATCTCGGATTTTTCGGCAAGGGTTAAATATTCCGCGTTTTCCTCACCCATAAGCATTTTAATGTATGCCAATGTGAAATAAACTGTGGCAGCTGCCTGCTCGGGACGGCTTTTAATAAGGGAGTCGAGTAGATTAAACGCCCTTTTAAATTCGCCCATATCGATAAGGTCAAAAGCAATATCCAAACAGGTTTGGGCAGGGGAACTGTCCATAATATCAAAAAATTCTGAAAGGTCATCTTCTTCGGTGGCAAGATAACGCATAAAATGGTCTAGCTTGTCACTTGAAAGAGCAGTTTTTATAATTTCCTCGGCTTCATTTTCCATATTAAGATTTTTTAGTGCAATAACCTTTACAGCCATTGCAAGGCGGTTATGAATGTTTCTTGAAAGGGCATTTTCGCTATGCTCTATAGCCTTTTCAAAATCTTTGTTATAAATATCCAAAACGGCAATTCGGGTCATTGATGGGCTGTAACAGTCATTGCTCCAAGCCGATTTGTAGTAGTAGTCATAGGCTTCTGCGCATTTTTCCATAGCCTCTAAAATAAGACCGCATACAAAATATGCTTTACCGCTTTCGGGGTGAGCATTTAAAAATGTAAGGTTTTTAATCGCCTTTTTTATGTAGTCATAGGCGGCTTTGTAATCGCAAAGACGGTAGCGGTAATCTGCCATAGCAATAAGGGAGGGGATGTGGTCGGGGTTGCGTCTTAAGGCTTCCAACCAGTATGCATCGGGATAAACGGCGGGGTCGCGGTACTGCGCAACATGAACACCTGCAAGGTACAGTTCCTCTACAGTTTTAAGTTTTTCTGCCGAGGGTGTATCCTCAATGGGGTCGGGCATTTTAAAATCGTCTACAGGCTCCTCGGTGTAGTCAATAACCTTTTTGCTATCAGCCGTAACGGTTATATTCACATATTCACCAATTTCACCCAAATCAAATTCCAAGGGAGCAACAGGGGTTAAATCTGCAGTAGCGGTGAAAATTAGCTTGCCATTTTCGGTGATGGTGATTTTAGCATTATCAAAGCATTTTGTGGACTGAATTTTCAGCATTGCATTATCTTTTTCTCTTTCTATGTTAACCGCACCGTTAAGATTTGCAAAGCAGGGGGTACCGATTTTTGAAATAGGATACCAATACTGTGAAAAAATCTTAGTTTCATATGGCTCAAGCCAAGCAAAGTCGGGTTGATTATCGGAATATGAACCCGCCATAAGCTCGGCGTATTGACCGTCGGTATCGGTAAGGGCATTTTCCCAAGACTTAGAAAGCTGATTGTATGCCCAGGTGAACATTTTTTTGCCCGGGGAGAGGTGATGATTGCCAATGTGTACAACACCACATTCCTTTTCGTAATCATAACCGCCAAAGAAATCATATTTGGATGCTGAGGCGAAGTAAGAGGTTGCCTCACGGGTGTTTTTGTGCCAGGAAATATCTCTGGGCTCAGGCATATCAATTCCGTTGAAGACGCAGTTACCTGCAATGGGATAATTTGCACGGGATTTTAAATAGTGGAAGTTAACATAGGTTACATCTTTGGGGAAGAAAATGCGGTATTTTTCGTGAACGGGAACGGCGGCGTTCTCCCACCATAAAAATGAATGGCGCTGTGCTGTGCGGTTGTAAAGCTTCATTCGGGTTTCAAAATATGCCGCATCGGGACGAAGCACAATTCCCACCATACCCTTCATTCTATCAATGGGGTCGTGCTCTGAAAGCCAACATATAACACTGCCGTCATCTTGGTATTCAACCGAATAATCACAGGGCATAAAGCCTGAGGCTCTGTGATGGAAGGGCCAGTTAAATTCAACACCGCCCGAAACCCAGGAGCCTAAAACACCAATAAGGGCAGGCTTAATAACATGCTGCTTGTAGAAGAAGTCGTAGCCTGTGGTTTTATCCTTTGCGGCGTAAATTCTGCCACCAATTTCGGGAAGAATGTAAAGGGAAATGTATTCATTTTCCATTCTTATAACGGTATATTCCTTATCAACCTTACTTTCGCGGTTAACCTTTAGAACTATTTTGTTGGGGTAGGGCCTACCGCTTGAACGCTGATGCACTCGGTTTTCGGCAAACATTGGCATCTGTTCTTTTTCGGGCTCAGTATAGGTTGGAATAACAAGTTTTTCAATTTCTGCTATTGCATTTTTCAAAATAAACACACCTTTTGATTATTATCGTTTCTATTTTATCATCTTTTATAAAAAAATAAAAGCATAAAATTGACGACATTTTTCCTTCAATTTTTATACTTTTTATACTTTATTTGTTTTAAATAAAATGGTATAATTAAAAAATAAAAATAAATGGGGGGGACTTTATGGTTGTTGAAATTTTAATAGAGCCCGATTTTGAACAAAGCTCTTGGGGAAAAGCAATAGGTGATAGTCTTATTACTGCCCTTGTAAAAAAGAAAATGAATTTCAGTAAAATCGAGGATATATCCCAAATCACCAATAAATCTGAGAAGCACTTTTTGTTTGCAATAGGTACCGATGAAAAATGGTTGAAATATGTGGTTTCGGGTTGTACAAAAAACAAAATTCATCCCATACTTCTTGGCGGAGTACCAAAAGGTCCCTTTAATGGTATATTCAGCGCCGTAACCTCCGACCTTCCTCGTTCTATGTATTATTTAATAAGCTATCTAAAGGGTAAGGGAAGGCTAAAACCTGCCCTTTACGGAATAAACCCTGCCTCTTTATCTGATGCCGAAAGAAAAGAAAGCTTTTTGCGTTATGCCGATGAATTGGCAAGTGAAAATGATGTTTATTATAATAACGGCTCTCTTGAAAATTGCTTTGAAGACTTTTTGCAAAACGCCAAAAATTATGATTGCGTAATATGCGCCAATGATTATTCGGCAATATCTCTTATACGCAATTTAAAAGAAACGGGGGATTTTGGGGATAGTCTTTTAGTAGTAAGCTACGGTGATACTATGCTTTCAAAAAGAATGGATGCACCTATGCTTACCGTTTCTATGCGTTATGAGGAGTATGGCGACGCGGCGGTTTCAATATGCAAAACATTGGAAAAAAACTCCTCCCTTTTATATATGAATGTTGCAGTTAAGTGGAAAATAAGCAAAAACACACCCTCAGCCAAAAATGAGTATGCCGACATAATCCATTCCGATGATTTGGTAGCTCTAAACTCTGCTGATGAGATTTTTTACAGCGATAACGAAATGCGGGAAATGATTTTGGTGGAAAATATGCTTTTAGAGTGCGATGCTCTTGATTTGAAAATCCTTGATGTTATTCTTTTGGGCGGCTCTTATGAAAATGCGGCAGAAAACTGCTTTATTTCTCAAAACACCGCCAAATACAGAATAAAAAAACTTATGAATTTATGTAATACCAAAAGCAAAAGGGATTTTTTAAAGCTCATTGAAAAATATTGTTAAATTCTAGTGCCTTTTTCTTGCAATATGTACCAATAAATAGTATAATTAAGAAAAAAACTACCTAAGAGAGGATTTGTTTTTTATGGCTATGTGGGAACCAATTTTAAAAAGTGCAGATTGTATTAAAAAATTAGAAAAGCCTGTTTTAACCAAGGACGATATTCCTTATGATGCTACCTTGATTTTTAATGCAGGTGTTACAAAGGTGAACGGCAAATATGTTATGGCTTTCCGTAACGATTACGGCACCGATAATGAAAAATATGTAAAGCTAAAAGACCGTTTCAAGGGCACCTCTGTTGGTATTGCCTTTAGTGATGACGGCATTACCAACTGGCAGGTGATGGAGGTTCCTCTTATAGATTATCAAATCGGTAAAAATATGCTCGGTAAGGATGACGGCGTTGCAGATATCGAGCGTCTTTATGACCCCCGTTTAACCGTTATTGACGGTGAAATTTATCTCTGTCTTGCAATGGATACAAGCCACGGTATAAGGGGTGCTATTGCTAAGGTGAATGACGATTTTACCGATTATGAAATTATAAGCGCAACTGTACCCGATAACCGCAATATGGTGCTTTTCCCCGAAAAAATCGGCGGATATTATTATCGCCTTGAAAGACCATTCCCCGTATATAGCAGAGGTGGCAGAGACCGTTTTGATATGTGGATTTCAAAATCTCCCGACCTTAAATTCTGGGGGGAAAGTAAAATGGTTATGGCGGTAGAAAATGTACCCTTTGCCAACGATAAAATCGGTCCCGCCGCCCCTCCCATAAAAACCGAAAAGGGTTGGCTTATTACCTTCCACGCAGTTGATATCCAAAAGGAAGGCAGAGGTCAGGATGTTTGGGATACTTGGTGGAATAAGCGTTACACCGCAGGTATTGCTCTGCTTGATTTGGAAGACCCTTCAAAGGTAATCGGTATGTCTAAATTGCCCCTTATTGCCCCCGAGCTTCCCTTTGAGGCAGATGAGGGATTTAGACAGAATGTTATCTTCCCCGGCGGTATGATTTTAGAGGATGACGGTCAGGTTAAGATTTACTACGGCGCAAGTGATACAGTTGAGTGTGTTGCCACCGCTGATGTAAACGACCTTATTGCACTTTGTACAGAGGGATTATAATGGCGGATATTAAAAATATTTTTGAATTGTGGTGTCAAAAAGCCGTAGCCGATAAGGATTTACCTACCGAGCTTGAGAAAATAAAAACAAATTCCGACAAAATAAATGATGCCTTTTTTAAGGAAATGGAATTTGGTACAGGGGGGCTAAGAGGTAAAATCGGAGCAGGCACCAACCGAATGAATGTATATACGGTTGCTCGCGCCACCTTGGGACTTGCGAATTTTCTTTTGAGGTCGGGTGAAGGTGAAAAAAGGGTTGCAATAGGCTTTGACACCAGAATAAAATCTGAGCTTTTTGCCGAAACGGCGGCAAAGGTTTTAAGCGCAAACAAAATCACCGTTTTCCTTTTTAACCGTCCCCTTCCAACACCCGCACTTTCCTTTGCGGTAAGAGAGCTTGGCTGCGACGCAGGTATTATGATAACTGCCTCTCACAATCCCGCTATTTATAACGGTTACAAGGTATATGGCGCAGACGGTTGTCAAATTACCACAAACGCAGCAGACCAAATTTATAATGAAATTTCCGCTTTGGATTATTTTAATTCATTCACCCAAGACAAGGGCGAAAATATAAACACAGTGCCCGAAGAAGTGTATAAAAATTATATTTCTTCGGTTAGCGCACTTTCCCTTGCAGATGATGTGGATAAAAGTATTTCGGTTATATATACCCCCCTTAACGGAACGGGTATGGAGCCTGTTACCGATATATTAAAGCAAAGCGGTTATAAAAATATTACCCTTGTGCAAGAACAGTCAATTCACGATGGCAATTTCCCCACCTGTCCATTTCCTAATCCCGAGCTTCCCGAGGCTATGGCTTTAGGACTTAAATATGCCGAGGAAAAGGGAGCCGATATTTTGCTTGCTACCGACCCCGACTGCGATAGAGTTGGTGTGGCTGTAAAGACGGAGAATGGATATAAGCTCCTTACGGGTAATGAGGTTGGAATACTTCTATTGGAATATATTTGTCAAAGAAAAGCTAAAACGAATACAATGCCCCAAAACCCAATCTGTGTTAAGACCATTGTTACCACCGATTTGGCAGAGAAAATCGCCAATGATTACGGTGTCCGAACCGTTAATGTTCTTACAGGCTTTAAGTTTATAGGCGAGAGAATAGGTATGCTTGAGCAGATAGGTCAAAAGGAGCGTTATATCTTTGGCTTTGAAGAAAGCTGCGGTTATTTAAGCGGCTCCCATGTGAGAGATAAGGACGGCGTAAACGCGGCGCTTCTTATTTGTGAAATGTGCGCCTATTATAAAAAGCAGGGCGTAACTCTTGCTAAAAAGCTGGAAGAGCTTTATAAGCAATACGGATATTCCTTAAACAGTCTTCTTTCCTTTACCTTTGAGGGCGAGGTTGGAATGAAAAAAATGAACGATTTTATGGCTTCTATGCGTAAAATCGGCGGTGTTTTTGGCGATTTTAAAATCTTAGAAACAACAGATTATTCCAACGGCGTTGACGGTTTGCCAAAATCCGATGTTTTAAAATTCATTCTTAGTGATAACAGCAGTATTATTATTCGTCCCTCGGGTACCGAGCCAAAGCTGAAGTTTTATCTTGCCGTCAGCGGTGAAACAGAGCAAATGGCAAAGAAGTTACTTGAAAATTTGCAACATAGCGTAGAGAATATAATTAAATAATTTAATCGGTGAATTTTACAGACCATTCGCTTTAAGGAATGGTCTGTTTTTCTATATATTGTCAATGGATTATGTAACAAATCGTAAAAAATGCAATAGTATTCTAAATTTTTATACTGTTAATGCAAAACAATGTTTTTTAGAATTAAAATATACTAAAAACGGAGGTCTTATAAATGAAAAAGATTTTAACCTTATTTCTTTCGCTTGTTATGGTAATCACAACTATAAGCTCAGCGTTATCAGGTATTAGTGTTTTGGCTGAAACCGAGACGGCATTAATAGACCTTATAAATGCCGAGCTTTGGAGTGTAAATCCCAATAAGGAATATATGAAGGTTACCGAAGCTACCGAGGATGATTTTTCGGTAATCAAGGTTTCTGTTACCCAGTATAATACATATAGCATCAGTCTTGATTTAAAGCCTGATACATATTATTCCTTGATTTTTGATGTTAAAACTCCTCTTAAATTTGAAAATATGCAAATTTGGCCTACCAAGTGTAACCCTGCGCCGTCTTCCGATGGAAGTATAACTTGGGACAAGGAGAATTACACCACTGCCGACAGAATTTTATTTATGGGCGGTTATGATGGCACAAATAATTTAAGTAGTCAGTTAGGCTTTACTGCGTATGATACCTGGTACGAAGACAATGCAATTGAATTTAAAACAAACAGTACCGATACAGCTTATAAAATCCTCTTTAAAATGAATGGCTTTATTAACAAAGCCGAAAACAGCACCGATGTTGTTTATTTCAAAAATGCTTGGGTTAAAGAAAAGGTAAAGGCAGAGGTGACAGTTTTGGGCAATGGTACGGCAACCGTTTCTAAAAACGATTGCAACTTCGGTGATACCATTATTTATACCGCAACTCCCTTTGAGGGTGAGATTTTTAAGGGTTGGTACAAGGGTGATGAGCTTATTTCAACCGAAAGCAGTTGTTCCCAAATAATTGAATCCTCCATAAATAGCCTAACCGCAAAATTTTCCACCTATAATCTTATGAATGTTGCGCTTTGGGATAAAAGCCCCAATAAGTCATCTATAAAAATTGAAACCGTTGTAGATGGCGATTTCAATACTATAAATCTCAGTAGTATAGATTGGAATTTCTTTTCTGTAAATATGGAGTTAAATCCCAATTCTACCTATAAGCTCAGTTTTGATGTAAAAACCGCTTTAAAACTCGAAGATTTACAAATCTGGCCAACCAAATGCGGTGGTACCTCCAAATCAGATGGTAACATTACATATGATACTGCAAATTACACTACTGCAGATAGACTTTTACAGGTAACATCTTTCTCGGCTATTAACCAAAATCAAACCTGGTTTGAAAATAATAGTTTTGAGTTTACTACCAACAGCACCGATACATCTTATCAATTTTTCCTTAAATTTGCAGGATTTATTGATAAATCAACAGATAGTGTGGCGGCAGTTTATTTTAAAAACTTCTCTATTACAGAGTGCGTTACTGCAAATGTACTTAGTAGGGGTAACGGAAGTGCAACCGTTTCGGTAAATGAGGGCGAAGTAGGCACACCTGTTACATACACTGCTATTCCCGATGCTTTAGAGAACTTTGTGGGATGGTATAAGGATTATACCTTAGTATCCACCGACGCTATCTATTCCACTACCTTAGTTTCAGGTACAAACACCTTAACTGCAAGATTTACCACAAAGGACAGTATGAATGTAAAATCCTGGAATACAAATCCTTTAAAATCCGGAATGAAGGTATCAAAGGTAACTGAAGATAACTCAGAGGCGATAAAGGTAGAAAATATGGATTACAACCTTTATTATATTGATGCCGAGCTTAAAACCAATACCGAATATCAGCTTAAATTTGATTTTAAATCGGCGGTTAAGTTTGAGCAGCTTCAAATCTGGCCTACCAAATGCGGCGGAACCGCGAAATCGGACGGCAATGTTACCTATGATACCGAAAATTACACCACTGCTGACAGAATCCTTTTCACAGGCGGTTATGATGGCACAAACAATCTTAGTAAAACATTCGGGCATACCGACCCAACCATTTGGTATGAGGATAATGTAATTAGCTTTACCACTAACAATACCGATACATCCTACCAAATATTCTTTAAAATGAATGGATTTATTGATAAAACCGTAAATTCTAATAATGTAGTTTATTTTAAAAGTGTAACAATTTTAGATCCCAACGCCAAAAGCGAGGACTTCCCCATTGTTAGCGAGGATGTAAACGGTGAGACTACCGCCGATGTGAATGATATTTCTATGGTTGAAACTGTTGCTATCAATAATGGTGACGGCACCATCACTGCTAAAGTTATTTATGAAAACACCTCAGATATGATTTTGTTTAAAGGTTGGTATGAGGGTGATGTGTTTAAATCATCTGACAAAAACTATACCTTTAATTCTACTGAAGTAAATTCATCTTTTTTAACTGCAAAATTTGTAAACAGAAATATTTTAATAGGTGCGGGTTCCTTTGAAACTTATGGTGCAAGTGAGAGCCTTCGCGTTTCTCCCGCAGGTGAGGGCGTTTTGCCCGAGGGCGGAAAATTCGGTATGTGGAGTCAGTGGCCTACAAATGAGCAAATCGGTGCAGGATATGAATCTGAATCCACTAACTATCAGGTAGACATTGCATCGGGTGAGCAGAAAAATCTTACCTATCTGTCAGAAGTAATTTGGAACGAAGAAACCGATGAGATTACATACACCACAGATACAGTTTCGGTTTCGCCACACAGCGGAAATAAAATGCTTCGTATAAAGGCTCCTTATCGTTCAATGATAAGAAAAATTGATAACCTTAAAGCGAATACCAACTATACATTAAGCTTTTATGTATGGAATCCCGACAGATGGACCTGCCTTAGAAATGTAGTAATTTCCGATACTGTAGACCTTAAGACCTATTCGGTTGAAAATGAAAGCTCTAAAACTTATGACTACTATAAAGCTATAAGTGCCGTTAAATTTAATCCCGACACAGGGCTTGATGAAATAAATCCTGTTCGCCAATGGCAAAAAATAACCCTTAATTTTAAAACCGATGCAAATACCGAATATTTGTATTTGCACCTTGCTTTTGCCCGTAAAGGTGAGGGTTCCACAAGCGGTAATATCTATTTTGATGATATGGTTTGCTATGAGGACATTTATGCGAATATAGGTAATGCAATTCGTGCCGAGGATTCAGCACTTCGTTTTAAATTTTCTATTCCTAATCAAAATCTTTCACAGTTTTGTGAGGGCACGGAGCTTAAAAAAGCAGGTTTGCTTGTTGCTCCTACAGATGATATCGAGGGTGAGCTTTTAGAGGAAAACGCATTAAAAAATTCAGAAATTACTACAAACAATTATCAGTATAAAGATGGTGATACCGAAAACACCTATATTACTGCCGCACTTTATAACATAGGAAGAAAAGACGGAGCTATAGATTATAACCTCTATGGTAAAGATTATTCGGTTCGTCCCTATATTATCTATCAAAATCAAAGCGGTGAACAGTTTACTGTTTACGGCGATACAGTTACGGCAAATATTTTTGATGTAATGTACAAAATAAAATATGATAGCACAAGTGATACAGACATTGCTATAGTTGATACAATGCTGGAAAACGAGGCACTTTATAACGCATATACAGCTTGGCAGTCTACCGATTATTTCTATATTTCTAAATCAAATGCCACTGATTATGCTTATTCAATGGCTGTTGTTGGCGATATTCAGATAACCACCTATAAGCATACCGATGAATTGCATCATCTTTATGATTGGATACTGGATAATAAGGACGATAAAAACATTCAGTATGTTTTAGGGCTTGGTGATATTACCGATCAGGATAATGATTGGGAATATGCCGCTGTTGAGGAGCAGCTAAAACGACTTCAAGCCGCAGGCATAGACCAATCCATAGTTCGCGGTAATCACGATTGGCACTTTGATGATTATATTACTTATGATAAATACGGCAATGGCTTTGTTTCGTTTGATGGCACTATGCGCAACGTTTATCGTTTAACTACCATCGGCGGCACCAAATATATGATGCTTACATTGGACTTTTTCCCAACCGATGACGCAGTTCAGTGGGCAGATGAGGTTATTGCAGCGCATCCCGATTATAATGTAATTCTTACCACCCATGCCTATTATAAAACAGGTATGACAATTGGCAGCGGTGAGCTTCAGCAGGATAGCGACCTTTATAATGTGCCGGATATATCGGTAGCAAACAGCGGTCAGGATCTTTACGATAAATTGGTTAATAAGCATAGCAATATTGTACTTGTACTTTGTGGTCACGCTTCTACCGAAGATTACGGCCCTGCATATCAAATTAATGAAAGAGCCGACGGCTCTAAGGTTGTTCAGATGATGATAAATCATCAACAGCTTGAATCGGTTGACGGTCGCTCTTACGGTATGATTGCAATGTTATACTTTAAAAATGACGGAAAAACCGTTCAGCTTGAATATTTTTCTGCCGCAAATGAAATGTATTATATGGATAAATTCCAATACTCCTTTGAACTTGATTTAATTGATTAAGAGTTTGTTTATATAATTTCTCCCCCTAGATCGGCGTTGTGTTTAATTACACAGCGCCGATTTACTTGACATAATTTTCTCAAAAATGTAAAATAAAAGCACACAAACTCTGCTTGGAGGAATTTTTATGAAAATTAAAATTTTAGGTACTGCCGCCGCTGAGGGCTTTCCCGCAATGTTTTGTGAATGTGATACCTGCAGGAAGGCGCGAAGGCTTGGCGGAAGAAACATCCGTACCCGAAGCGGGGCGGTTATTGATGAAAAGCTGCTTATAGATTTTGGCCCCGATACTCTGCACCATACTATTTATAACGGGCTTGACCTTACAAAGGTTACCGACCTTTTGATAACACATAGTCACAGAGACCATCTTTACCCTTTGGATTTTGAAAATCGCAAAGACGGTTATTGTGTAATGAAAAACAAAAAACCACTGAACATTTACGGTACAGTGGCTTCCATTAATGAAATTAAAGGTATTTATAAAGGTAATACGGGGGTAGAAAAAGAATTAAAGCTAAATGTAATCGAGCCCTTTAAAACCTATAAAATAGGGGAATATACCGTTATTCCTTTAAAGGCTAATCATTCCCCAAAAACAGACCCCGTTATTTATATAATTCAAAAATCGGGCAAAACCTTTTTGTATTCAACCGATACGGGTTGTTATTTTCCCGAAACGGTGGATTTTTTGAAAAATTGGGCAGGGTATGTAGATGCTATTGCCATAGATTGCACCGCAATACTGCTTAAAAATTGGCGTGAGCATCATATGGGGCTTGATACCGATATAGAACAGATAGAACAGCTTAAAAGCGTTGGTATTATGGATGAAAACACAAAAGTTTTTCTGCATCATTTTTCACACAACGGGGGAGCAGTTTATGATGATTTGGTTCCCATTGCCGCAAAATATGGATTTTTTGTAGCCTATGACGGAATGGAGATTAATCTTTAAGCGCTGTATTTTTGCTTCTGTATTCCGAAGGCGAAATAAAAAATTTTTTCTTAAAGGCTCTTGAAAAGCTTGAAAAATCGTTAAAGCCTGATGTGTAGCAGATTTCTGTTGAGGAAAAATCGCTTATTATCAAAAGCTTTGCCGCATAGTCAAGCCGTAAGGAGGTAAGATATTCCTTAAAGGTTGTGTTCATTTTTTGGTGAAAAAGGGAACTGAAATAGGTGGGAGTAAGTCCTACATGGTCGCTTATTTGCTCTAATGTCATTTGATTTTTAAAATTCAAATCCATAAAGTGAAGGGCTTTTATTATAGGTGAATTCTCTATTATTTCGCTGTTTTTTGAAAAGCCTCTTACAACATCAATAAGAATACAGTTTACAAGCTGAGTGTATTTTTTATAATACCATTGGTCGTTTATTTTGTGTTCCCTTAAAAGCAAATCAAAAATTTCTCTTGGGTAGTTATACATGGCGCATCCATAGGGGAGTATTGAATTAATTTTAGATGAAATTATAGCCCCCGAAAAGGCAAGATTTATAATTGAAATGGTACCCTTAACCTCTATTTTTTCAAAATCAACAGGGGATAAAAACAAAAGGGTATTAGGCTTTAATTCATAAGCCTTTTCGTTTATGTAGGCGGTGCCTTCGCCCTCGGTTATATATTCAATTTCATAAAATTCGTGCCAATGAATGTCAATGCTTTTACTTAAATGGTGATGGTGCAAAAACATACCTGAATTATTAAGCTGTTTGGTGGTTTTTCTTTGTATTTTGTACATTCTTTTCACCTCAATCTTTATTTGTATTATATCACTTAACCTTAAAAAATACAAGCAAAAAACCGTGAATTTATATGTTGAAATCCAAATATCATAAAAAACGCAAGCTACTTCGTAAAAAATCACTACCTTAAATTTTCGGAAGGCTTTATAATTAAATTAGTTTACTATCTTTTATGGAGGCTTTTTAATGAGTTATTTAACCGAAAACATTCTGCCTTTTTGGCTTAAAAATGCTATTGACTATAAAAATGGTGGTATTTACACCTGTCTTGATGAGGACGGAACAATTTATGATAGAGAAAAAAGCGTTTGGTTTCAGGGTAGGGCGCTATATATTTTTTCTGTAGCCTATAATGAGGTGGAGAAAAATCCCGAATATTTAAAGGCGGCAAAGGCTATTTATGATTTTCTTCCAAAATGCTCGGATGAAAACTATAGAATGGCGTTTACCGTTACCGAAAAGGGTGAATATATTCAAAAGCGCCGTTACTATTTCAGCGAAACCTTCGCGGCTATCGGATGCACCGAATACTATCTTGCTACGGGTGACGAGAAGGCAAAAATATTGGCAGAAAAGTATTTTGATGTGGCATACGGCATTTACTGTAACCCCAGTCTTACAACACCTAAGTTTAATCCCGAAACGGTTAATCTTCACGCTCTTTCACCTTCGATGATTATGCTTGCAACGGCTCAGGTGCTTAGAAAAATAGATAATGAAAAATACAATAAAATAGCAATAAAAACGGTAGATGAAATTCTGCTTCATATGACCGAGTACGGGCTTTTGGAAAATGTTACACCAAACGGCGAATTTCAAAATACCGCCACAGGTAGGGTTATGAATCCCGGTCACGCCCTTGAAGCGGCTTGGTTTTTAATGGCAGAGGGGCAGTATCAAAACAATCCTGAGCTACTTGAGGTTGGCAAAAAAATAATAGATTTTTCTATGGCGGCGGGATGCAAAAATGGTGGAATAATCGCCTTTTGTGACTGTCTTGGCAAACCTGCAAAGGCGCTTGAATGGGATATGTACCTTTGGTGGCCCCAATGTGAGGCAATGATTGCTAATTTAATGGCATTTAAAATTTTTGGTGAAGAAAAATATCTTAATAACTACAATATGATAAAGGATTTTGCTTTTTCAAAGTTTGCTGATGATAAAAACGGCGAGTGGTACGGCTATTTGCATTATGACGGAACGGTGGCAAACAGGCTTAAGGGAAACATTTTTAAAGGTCCTTTCCATCTGCCGCGTATGCTTATGCTTATAGAGAAGCTTGAAAAAGGCGAAAACATTTTGTAAAGGAGACAAGCGAAAATATGAGTTTCCCAATTACTGCAACATTTATTGATGAAATCACTTATGACATTCCTTCCTCAAACTGGTCTTTTGAGCAGTGGGCACAGGATTTGGATTATATGAAATCGGTTGGAATAGATACCCTTGTTTTTATTAGAGCAGGTTATGCTAACAGAACTGTATTCCCCTCAGACTATTTTGGTACACAGCACGAAGACGATTTGTTGGGCTTTATTTTGGATGAAGCCGAAAAAAGGAATATGAAGGTTTTGGTTGGACTTTATCTTTCTAACATTTCGTGGAATGACGGCGACGCAAAAACCGAAATTGAACTAAACCGTCATTTCTTAAACGAAATATGGGAAAAATATGGTGATAGACCTGCTTTAGGTGGTTGGTATATTCCTCAGGAAACCAGTTATGATGTTTTCAATATTACCGAGGTTATGGGTGGAATTTCCTATCTTTGTAAGGAAAAATCCCCCAATCTTCCGGTTTTTATCAGTCCGTTTTTTAATGCCCTTGACAGAAAAAATGCCTTTACGGTAGAGCGTCATATTGATGAATGGAACAGTATTTTTAACCGTTGCGGTGAAAATATTGATATTTGTGCTTTTCAGGACGGCACTGTGCCTATCGGCAAAATGCGTGATTATTATGTTGCTACCAAAAAGCTTTGTAATGAGCATAATATCGGTCATTGGGTTAATGCCGAAACCTTTGAACGCGATGTAAGACAGATGTATTTCCCAATTCCTTTTTCTGTTCTAAGGCAAAAGCTTGAATTACATAAGGAATATGCCGAGAAGATTATAACCTTTGAGTTTTCTCACTTTTTAAGTCCTCAGTCTATATTCCCCTCGGCTAGAAATCTGTTTGATTTGTATACAAATTATTATAAATAATAAAAAAGTCATAGACTGCACCATGATAAAAATCGGAGCAGTCTATTTTTTATATATGACAATCTAAAAAAATGCAAGTTATATCTTAAAAAATCTACTATAAAAGAGTTTTAAATTAAATATATAATCAAAGTAGAATATTTTAGATTAGGAGTGATAGTATGCGTTCTAAAATTAAAAAAATTGCAACCTTATGTATTTTGGTTATGTACCTTTTTACAATAGTTTTTGGCAATGGTGTTTTGACCACTGTGGCAGAAACCGAAAAGGCTACAGTTCATGACATCAAGGTAAACAGTTTATTTGCGCCCATTGGAATTGATACCCCAAACCCTGTTTTTAGTTGGAAAATGAATTCTGATAATATTGGAGCGAAGCAAACTGCTTACTCGGTTGTTGTAACCGATGAAAATGGGGCAGAAATGTGGAATACCGGTTGGGTTGAAAGTAACCTTTCTGTTAATATTCCTTACAATGGAACCCCGCTTGTTTCTTCCACTCGTTATAATGTAAGTGTGGGAATAAAGGATGAAAATGGAGTTGAAACCCCTCGTACGGAATCCTATTTTGAAACTGCACTTTTAGAAGAAAATGCTTTTGATGATACAAGTTGGATAAGCTATCAGCAAACGGGTGAAGAAAGCACCGATGCTACCGCAATTACCTCATTTACTGTGGACTTTGATTTTAAAATAAATAGTGCAAATCAGGGCTTTGCTATTGGAATGAGTGATGATTTAAAAACCTATCTACTTTTCCAAATAAGCACTCAGAATAGTTCGGATAAATCTATAATTTTACGGGCTCACGCAAAGGTGAACGGAAGTTGGACTGTTTTGCCGGGTGCCGCTAATAAATTAGTCCTTAATGATGCTATTGGTTATGATGATACAACCGTTTTTGGACATATTATTCACGAGCGCATCGAGGTAAATGGCAAGGAGGCCAAGCTTTATTTTGGTCCTGATGAAAACAATCTTACTTATGCCGGAACTTATACTCACAATAAAGATATTACACTTGGTAAAATAGGTTTCCGACATAATTTAAAAGGTCCCCTTGAAAGCACTTCTTATGATAATATCGTTGTAAAAAACCAAACGGGATATATAATTTATAGTGAAGATTTTTCTTCGGGTGTTTCGAATTTCGAAGGCACCATCAATGAAAGTGTAGTAGATGGTATGCTTCTTGTAGGCTCGGATAACGAAACCTATACTGAGGGTGTTATTGTACTTAAAAGCTTTGGAACCTATAATTCCTCTGCTACTACCAATATACCTGTATTTCGCAAAAAAATATCTGTAGCAAGCAATCTTACAAGTGCCAAGCTGTATACAAGCGGACTTGGTATTTATGAGTCATATATTAACGGTGAGCGTGTAGGCAATTTACTTGATGATGGCAGTATTTCTTATGATGAATTAAAACCCGGTTATACAGGTACTTCACGCCGTCAGTACAACACCTATGATGTAACACATATGTTAAACTCAGGTGCAGATAATGTTCTTTCAAGTATTGTCACCGAGGGCTGGTGGAGTGCGGAAGACAGTCTTATAAAACAGGGCGAAGAGTCTGCATACTTCGCAAAAATGATTCTAACCTATGCAAACGGTGACAAAGAGATAATAAACACAAATACCGATTGGAAAACCGCCGCAGTTGCGCCTGTTCAGGCAGATACCTCCATTTATAATGGTGAGCATTATGATGCTACTGCAGATACCGCTTGGATGTACCCAAATTATAACGATTCTGCTTGGTCAACGCCAAAGGTAAATACCGAATTTTCGGGCGAACTCGTTGCTCAGGCAGGTGCATTTGTAAAGGTTCGCAAAGACTTAGAGCGTACACCTCAAAAAATATCTGTGTATGAAGGTGCAGAGGACTCCTTTACAGGGTATTACGGCAGAGTTAAAACTATTGCAACATATGAGGATGGTGCAGATATTGTTCTAAATCCCGGTCAAACCCTTTTGGTGGATTTTGGTCAAAATTTTGCGGGTTTTGAAAGCTTTGAAGTAACCTCTAAACGCGGAACTGTTATATCTGTTACCCACGGCGAAATGCTCAATGATGGTAACGGAGCCTTTGAGCGTGGTAATGATGGTCCTGAAGGAAGCATTCATAAAGCAAACTATCGCACCTCCAAGTCAAATACAACATATGTAACGGCGGGTTACATAAATGAAGTTTACAATCCAGCCTTCTCTTTCTATGGCTTCCGCTATGTGGAGTTTACTGTTTCAAAAACAACTACATTCCACCTAGTACGTGGTAATGTTTTAACCTCTGTACTTGAAGATACTGCTGAGATGATCACATCTGATGATGATGTAAATCAGTTAATAAGCAATATTAAGTGGAGTATGTATAGTAATTACCTTTCGGTAGCAACTGATTGTCCTCAGCGTGATGAGCGTCTAGGTTGGCTTGGTGATACTCAGGTATTTGCAAAAACAGGACTTTTCCTTGGTGACAACAAAGCCTTTCTCCGTAAATATATGCTAGATATCCGCGATGGTCAGGTAACCGATACAAGTAGTGAATACTATGGTGCGTATCCCGCCATTGCCCCCGGTTCGGATAATCTTGGTACATATGGCGCTTTTGGTTGGGCAGATTGTGGAATAATTTTACCCTATTATCTTTATATGATGAGCGGAGACACCTCCGTAATAAATGAAATGTGGTCATCTATGCGTCTTTATATGGATGAATATTTGGCAAAAAGAACCTATGGTGGTACCGCAAGTTTTGGCGATTGGCTTTCATATGAAACTACAACCTCTTTGGGCAATCAAATGCTTGGTACCTGTTTTCACGCTCTTGATGCCTGTATGATGAGCGAGATGGCTAATGCTTTGGGTGATAGCGATGCGGCAGACCATTATAAAGAGGTTTATGATGCTCAAAAAACTCTTTATAATAACACATTTGTTAATAGCGATGGTACGCTTAAAGAAGTTACTCAGGCGGTGTGTCTCTATGCCCTTTATACCGATATGGTGGATAATGAGGAACCTGTCATAAATCAGCTAATAACTAATATTGAGCGCAACGGCAATAAACTTCAAACAGGATTTTTGGGTACGGCTATTTTAATGTCAACTCTTACTAAAATTGGCAGAACCGATATAGCATATAAGCTTTTACTTCAGCATGATAATCCCTCTTGGCTTTATTCTGTAGATCAGGGCGCAACCACCATTTGGGAGCGTTGGAACTCTTATACCGTATCAAACGGCTTTGGCGCAGTTTCTATGAATTCCTTTAATCACTATGCCTACGGTGCTGTTTTAGGTTGGATGTATTCTGATATGGCAGGTATTGATTATGATACTAAATCACCCGGATTTAAAAATATTATTTTATCTCCCAAATTTGATTCTGCTTTGCCCACAGTAAATGCAAAGTTTGATTCGCCTTATGGTGAAATTGTGAGCAATATGCATTATGAATCAGGCAAATGGAATTACAGTGCAACCGTTCCCGCAAACGCCACCGCAACTATTATTTTACCCATGGAAAACATTGAAACTCTTAAAGTAAATGGCAAGGGCATTTCAGAGGTTACTACCGAAACAGATGGTATCAACTTTGTAGGATTTGAAGATGGCAAGGCAACCTTTAATGCTGTTTCGGGTAGTTTCGAATTTGAAACCGAATATACTAAAAAACACACCTTAAATATTACAGTAGAGGGCAAAACAGATGAGATGCCCGCTATTGAAGCAGAGGTTAGGGTAAACGGAGTAGTGAAGTCAAACAGTATTCCTGCTACTTTGGATGTTTTGGAGGGGGATGTTGTAACCGCCACTGCCACCTGTCTTAACTCGGTTGATTATGTTGTAAAGGGTTGGAGTGCCAGCGGCAAAATCATTTCAACTAACAATGCTTTAGAGTACACCGTTACGGATGATGACAATATAGTTTTAAGCTTTGCCGATGCTGAATACATGAGCATTGCAGAGGGTAAAACTGTTACAGCAAATAGTGCCAATAGCGATTGGGCGGCTGCACATTTAACCGATGGTATAAAATCCTATCTTGGCGGCACCAAGGGTTGGTCTAGCCATAGTGTGGGCTCAAACATCAGTAGCTTTAAGGAGGTTACCGCCGTTATCGATTTGGGCAAAAATTACTCCTTTAACAGATTCCATATTTATCCCAGAAATGATATTTTATCCTCGGGTGTACTTGGTTGTCCCACCTCTTTTACCATTTATGTAAGTGATGATAATGTGAATTGGCAACCGGTTTATTCTGTAACCGATGCACAGGTTACAAATGGTTATACCCCTATGGTTGTTGAGCTTGATAAGGCTGTAAACGGTAAGTATGTTAAACTTGGTGTTACTGCAATAAGTAAGGCAGATCAATACGGTACAGGATATGTTCAACTCAGCGAATTTGGTGTATACTGTACCGAGCATACCTACCAAAATGATATTTGTACAAATTGTGGTGGAGCCAATAATTCGTCAGATTCTGTAAGGTACAAAATCAGTTCTTCGGTTTATGGCAAGTTTGATTATGAAACCAAGGTTGCGGCAATCCGTACTGCTGATTCCGCAAGTGAATTAAAACAGGGAATAAGAATAAAAACCGCTATCGATACATCTATTTTAGTTAAAAATTATGCCGAAGGCTACACCGCTACCGAATATGGTACAATTGCGGCAAAAACAGTGGCTTTAAACGGTGAGGAACTTCTTTATACTAAAATTGGCGGAGATCAAATTGTTAGAAGAGGTATTGCGTATAAATACTATCCGGCTACCGATCGTATCGAAAAGAATGTGATTTTTGAGCAAAATGGTAGCAGACTCGTATATACCGCCCTTTTAACAGGAATAGAAGTCGAAAATTATGCGGTTGATTACTGTGTAAGATCCTATATTAAGTTCTCTAAATCGGGCGAAAAGGATATTGTTATTTATGGTGATGTGTATGATATTACGGTAAAGAGTGTTGCCGAAACAATTCTTTCCACGCCCGAAACCGATGATACCTCCCGCAAAGCGGCCGTTTCTGTACTCAAAGAATATGATGCTTTTCTTGGTAAAAATCAGCTATTTGATCTTGAAAATTGGAACTATGCAAGTTGGGTTAAGGCAAATGGTGATGGTGAAAGCTATGTGAATTTCACAAGTGCTAAATGGCAGGAGATTAGACTTACTCTTAAACTTAAAAAGAATACCAAATATAAGTTTACTACCAATTTCTATCAATCCTCGGCTGAGGAACTTACTGATACAATGTCTTCTATGGAAGTATACAAAAATGTTGATGGCATATTAACCAATATTTACAGAACCGCAAGTGATAAGTATTATTGGACATCAACAGCCGCAACAAATAGCCTCAATCCAAGCAGCATATCGGCCACATTTACCACAACTGATGAAACCGAAACCTATGTACTTGAGTTTAATTTGCAGAATGTGGCAAATGTAACACTTCTAAATATGGATATTATTCAGGTTGAGTAGTAAACTCTAAAAAAATAAGGCGGTAAAAACCGTCTTATTTTTTTGAAACAAATGGTTGAAAATTTTAAATGTTAGTGTTATACTCATCTTAAATAAAAAAACAAAGGGTGAAAATTTATGGCATATATTTGTGATTTAAGGGTAAATGATTTTGTTTGCCCCATTGGAATAGATACAAAAAAGCCTTATTTCAGTTGGAAAATGGCATCTGAAAATATCGGTGCGGTACAAACGGCTTATCACATTATTGTAAAGGACGAAAGCGGTGCTATAATGTGGGATAGCGGATTTGTAGATACCGATTGCTCCATAGCAATCAGGTACAGCGGTTCGCCTCTTTCATCACTTTCAAAATACATAGCTTCGGTTCAAATAAAGGACGAAAAAGGCGTTGCTACCGATTACGCAGAAACCTGTTTTGAAACGGCATTTTTAAGTGAAGATGCTTTTTTGGATACCCTTTGGATAAGTTCCCCTGAAAGGCAGACAAAAAGCGGTAATCTTCCTGCATTCAGAAGGGAATTTACTATAAATAAAAAGCTTAAAAAGGCAAGGCTTTTTACCTCGGGACTTGGTGTATACGAATCCTATATTAACGGCGAAAGAGCAGGCAGCAAAAACCCTGACGGCAGTATGGATTATTCGGTACTTAAGCCCGGTTATACCGAAGCCACCAAAACCCGCTATTATAACACCTTTGATGTAACAGATATGTTGGAGCAAGGTGAAAAAAATGTTCTTTCGGCAGTTGTTTGCAAAAGTTGGTGGAGTGCCAAAGAGGGTTTTTTCAAAATGGGTGATAAAAACGCATATTTTGCCAAGCTTGTTTTGATTTATGAGGATGATAGCAGAGAAGAAATAAATACAAATACTAAATGGAAAACCGCCAAAGCCGCACCCCTTCAGGCAGATACCACAATCTATAATGCAGAAAGATATAACGCTACTGTGGGTACCGATTGGATGTACAGAGGCTTTGATGATTCCTCTTGGTTGAACGCAAAAATCAACAAAGAATTCAGGGGTATTCCCGAGGCTCAACAGGGAGCTTTTGTTAAAATTCGTGATGATTTACAGTTGAGTCCCAAAAGCTTAGTGGTTTATAAAGGCGTAACCGACCAATGTGAGGGCTGTTACGGTAAAATCAATATCCTTAGAAGCTATACCGATGGCGAAGATGTTACTCTTAAAAGGGGTGAAACATTACTGGTTGATTTTGGTCAGGATTTTGCAGGCTTTGAGGATATAACCGTCACCTCCCAAAGGGGAACAAAAATTGAAATGTATCACGCCGAAATGCTCAACGATAAAAACGGTGCGGTTTCAAGAGGTAACGATGGTCCCGAAGGTAGCATCTATAAGGCTAATTATCGCTCCGCCAAAACAACTACAAAGTATGTTACTTCGGGTGAAAGCTTTGAAAACTGGCATCCTCTTTTTTCCTTTAGCGGTTTCAGATATATGGAAATCAAGGTTTCAAAAACTACGGTTTTCCATTCGTTAAGGGGTAAGGTGGTTACATCAGTTTTGGAGGATACTGCTGAAATTTCTACTTCCAATGCCGATATAAATAAACTCATCAGTAATGTAAAATGGGGAATGTACGGCAATTATTTGTCAGTGCCTACCGATTGCCCTCAGCGTGATGAGCGACTCGGTTGGCTGGGTGATACCCAAGTTTTTGCAAAAACGGGACTGTTTTTGGGTAATAACAAAAAGTTTTTAGAGAAATTTGCCCGTGACATTCGCGAAGGTCAGGTGCTCGATAAAAACAGTGAAAATTATGGCGCCTATCCGGCTATAGCTCCTTCTTCAGCAAGACTTGACGCTATGGGCTCCTTTGGTTGGGCTGATTGCGGTGTGTTTTTACCGTATTATATTTATAAAATGAGTGGTGATACCGCCGTAATTTATGATATGTGGGAGTCAATGCGTATTTATATGGAGTCCTTTTTGGCTAATAAAAAATACGGCCCCAAAAATATTTTTGGTGATTGGCTTGCCTATGAAACAACAGGCGAAACAGGATACAAAATTATAGGCACCTGTTTTCACGCTTTAGATGCTTTAATGATGTCCGAAATGGCTGAAGCAATAAATAAGGTAGATGCCATAGAGCATTATAAAAATATTTATAATGAAAAAAGGGATATTTTTAATAGTGAATTTGTAAATGAAGACGGCACCTTGTCAGAGGCAACTCAAGCCACCTGTCTTTACGCCCTTTATGCCGATATGGTAGATAATAAGGAACCCGTTATAAATCAGCTTATAGACAATATTGAAGGAAACGGCAATAAGCTTCAAACGGGATTTTTGGGTACTGCAATTTTAATGCCAACCCTTACAAAAATCGGTCGCACCGATATTGCCTATAAGCTCTTACTTCAAAGAGAAAACCCATCTTGGCTTTATTCGGTAGACCAAGGCGCAACCACAATTTGGGAGCGTTGGAATTCCTATACTTTGGCAGATGGTTTTGGTGATGTTAGTATGAACTCCTTTAATCACTATGCCTACGGTGCTGTTTTGGGTTGGATGATTTCAGATTTGGCAGGTATTGATTATGATGAAAAAATCCCCGGTTTTAAGGCTATAAAGCTTTGTCCAAGACCTGATAAATCCATAAATTCCATATCTGCAAGGTTTAACTCTCCCTACGGAATTATTAAAAGCAGTATGAAATATGATGGTGATAATTGGCTTTATAATGCAAAAATCCCTGCAAATACCTCTGCTAATATAAAAATTCCTACTCAAAATATTCAAAATCTGTTGGTTAATCAAAAACAAATTTTAAATTTAAATTTAAAAACTGATGGTATTGAATATGCAGATTTTAAGGATGGTATAGCAAGCTTTAATGCTGTAGCGGGTAATTTCGAATTTAAACTGAATTTGTAATATTAATAAATACTTAAAATGGGGAAGAAATGAAAATATTTTCACTTTTTCCTCATTCATTTTTATTCGGTTTCTTTGATTTCATAAGATTTTGATTTTTTGCATCCCCTATTTTAGTACAAAAAAACTGTGAAAAAAATCATAATTTTTTAGCCTTTAAATTTATATTTTATATGTTATAATTAAAGTGTGATTTTGTATTTGGAGTGAAAAACAATGTCTGAACAGATTGAAGCTTTAAGATATGATGAAAACGGCTATAAAACCCTTGTGTCTTTTGAGGGGTGGCGGGTAGCCTTTATGAACGACGGACCGAAAACCACCGTTGACGGTCTTTCATACCTTCAAAAGCATAACGAAACCGACGAGGTTTTTGTACTGCTTGAAGGGCGATGTGTTCTGCTTCTTGCAGGCTTTGGTGATAAACCTAATGAAATCACAGCGGTGGATATGCAGCCTAATGTAATGTACAACGTTAAAAAAGGCGCTTGGCACACACATTATTTTGGCCCCAATACCAAGGTTTTAATAGTGGAAAATGCCGATACCGACCTTTCTAATTCACCCTGCACAGACCTTACACCTGAACAGAAAAAGAAAATAGCAGAGCTTTGCAAATAATAAGGAGTGTTTAAAATGTCTATTAAAACCTTTATTACAAATTCAATTCCCGCATCAGATCTTAGCGATATTAGAGTTTTTAAAATTGATACCGCTAATACCACCTATGCCATTGAGATTTTAGATGGCTATGTAAACAATGCCTATTGGGGCGAAAGACTTTATAATGATTTCGATATTCAAGCAGGTTTAGAATTTAACGGGAATCAATTTCCATACAGCAAACATTATCGTCAAAGGGAGGAATACCCCTTCTTCGGCGGCAGATTTTATGATAACGAATCTTTAAAGGTAAATTTCCCAGACGGTGTTCGCGATACTGTTTTAAAATACAGCGATTATGTTATTAGCGAGGATGAAAATACCCTCACCCTTATTTTAAAGGATGAAGTTTATCCCTTTACCGTAAAGCTTATCTATAAAATCTATGAAGGCCTTGATGTTATTGACCGTCATACCGAAATTATAAATGAGGGTAGTGACGAAATTCAGCTTGAAACCTTTTATTCGGCTAATTGGATTTTAGGCTATAATCAAAAACAGCGCCTTACCTATATGAGTAGCGGTGCGCTGCACGAATATGAGGTGAAAACCGCCGATATCGGGCTTGATACCATCACTCTCCAGAGCAAGGCGGGCGTTTCCTGCGCACAGAATATTCCTTATTTTGCAGTAGACGATTACACAGCTACCGAACAAAAGGGAAATGTTTATTTTGGTACATTACAATGGAGCGGCAATTGGCAAATGAATATTGGTCGCACCATTAACCGCATTGCTCAGGTTAATGCAGGTATTTCTAATTTTGACTGTGATATTTGGCTTAAAGGCGGTGAAACTTTTACCACACCCGTTTTTACAGGCGGCTTTGTAACCGATGGCTTTGGCGCGGCTAACCGTCAACTGCATGATTATTTAAGAGCAACTACTAAGAATCAGTTTACAAATAATGTAATGCCCGTTTTGTACAACGCTTGGGCAACATTTCTTTTTGATGTCAGCGAGGAGCTTATTATGGCTCAGGCTAAAAAATGTGCCGATTTGGGTGTTGAACTCCTGCTTATTGACGACGGTTGGATGAAGGGTAGAAAAAATGCCCACGCAGGTCTTGGCGATTGGGTACCCGACCCCGAAAAATTCCCCAACGGTCTTGCCCCCGTTATAGATTATGTAAACAGTCTTGGTATGAAGTTTGGACTTTGGGTAGAGCCCGAAATGGTAAATACCGACAGCGACCTTTACAGAGCTCACCCCGATTGGGTTATGAATTACCCAACCAGAGAAAGGGAAGAAAAGCGCTGGCAGCTCACCCTTAACCTCGCCAGGGACGATGTTTAT
>SVPL01000038.1 GCA_015065925.1 Oscillospiraceae bacterium | reverse complement strand
GTATTTTACATATATTTTCCCATCAACAACTTCATAACAAACAAGCAGCCGCATAATGCGACTGCTTGCGTAAATCTTTTTCATTTTAACTCTTTACCCCAACTATTGACAAAGAGCCATAAGTAAATGCTCTAAAAAAATAGTTTAAAATCAATTTCGCGGAGATAAATTATTATGTATAGATATGAAACACATCTTCACACAAGTCCCGTTAGCAAATGCGCTGTAGCCACCGTGAGAGACTCTCTTGAATTTTACAAATCACAAGGCTATGATGGTGTTTTTATTACCAATCATTTTATTGATGGAAACATTAATATAGACAAGGATGTTCCTTATCGGCAAAAAATTGAGTTTCATTTTTCGGACTATGAGGCAGCCCTTGATATGTCAGAAGAAATTGGGATAAAGGTATTTTTGGGAACTGAAATGCACTTCGAGGGAAACCATTTTCTGGTTTTTGGTCTTGATAAGCAATGGTTTCTTGCACACCCCGAAGTTATGGATATGAAGTTCTCAGACAGGCTTAATTTTATGCGTGAGGAGGGTGCTTTTATTATCCATGCGCATCCTTTTGATGACCGCCCATTCATTGACCATATAAAGCTTCTTCCGCGATGTGTAGATGCAGTTGAAGTCATCAATGCTACAAAAACCCCTTTTCAAAATGCAATGGCAAACTTTTATGCCGAAGCGTACGGTCTGTTAAAAACTGCAGGCTCAGATAATCACTCCGCAGGCAATAGAAATGATTATGCCGGAATTGAATGTGAGGAGCCTATTGAAGGTTTTTCTGATTTTGTTGAGAAAGCAAGGGCAGGCAAGCTCTCTGTTTTTAGAATTGCGCGAGACAATAAAGAATCGGCTTTCAAAGATGTTTCAATTGAATTTCAAAAGCTTCCCTGAGGTTGTTGCATTTTGCTTATTACAAACACATAGAAAACAAAAACGAGGTTGACTATGATAGAAGAAATTATTGGACAAATATTTAGTATTATTGCTATGGCATTGACAGTTCTATCTTTTCAGATGAAAACGAAAAAACAAATCCTTGTGGTGCAGACAGCAGGCTCGGCATTTTTTCTAGCCAGTTACATACTCTTTGAAAGCTGGGCGGCGGTTTGTTTAAATGTAGTATTTCTAATTAGAAATACAGTATTCTATTTTAAGGATAAAAAGTGGGCAAGTCACGGTATCTGGCTTTATTTAATTTTAGCATTGGTGATTGCGGCAGGCGCCTTGGGCTTCAATACATATTGGGATATTGTGCCAATTATAGGTTCAATATTCGGTACGGTGGCGGCGTATATGAAAAGAGAAAATATGTTCCGCTTACTTAAGCTTGGAGATTCTCCGTGTTGGCTAATCTATAACCTATCCATCCCATCCATTGGTGGAAGTGTTTGCGAAATCGTTAATATCGCATCAATTTTAATTGGACTTATCAGATATAGAAAAGCCGGTTTTTTGGCAGAAAAATAGAGAGGATAACTTTAAAATGACAGAGTTACGCATAGAAAAGTTAACATTACCCTCCGTGGAGCTTAACGGAGTAAGTTCGCTTCCTTCAATCTCGGAAAATTTAAGACTTTCATTTATGCAAAATGAATTTGAGCTTGGTGAGGATGACGGTCTGTTTATAAATTACGGTATGGTGGATTATGCCTTTCCGTATAAGGCGCAGGATAATTATACCCGTACCCTTATAAGTAGTGAACAAAGCTGTGTTGTTTTAGAAAACGAATTTCTTAAGGCTACTTTTTTCCCACAATTCGGGGGTAAGCTTCATTCTCTCTTTGACAAAAAGGAAAACAAAAACCTTCTATTTTCAAATAGTATAATTCGTCCCTGTCATCTTGGGGTTCGTAATGCTTGGATGAGTGGCGGAGTTGAATGGAATTGCGGCTATGTAGGTCATAATGCCTTTACCTGCGATATGATGCATACTGCCGTAACAAAGCTTGACGATGGAACGCCCGTTTTAAGGTTTTATCAGTTTGAGAGAATTCGCAAAGTAGTCTATCAAATGGACTTTTTCTTGCCCGAAGACTCTAAACTGTTATTCGTGCGAACCAAAATAATAAACCCCTCCTTTGAGGTTGTTCCTATGTATTGGTGGAGTAATATTGCTACGCCCGATGTTCAGGGAAACAGAGTTATAGTGCCCGCAAGCACTTCCTATACGGCAAGAGACTCTCATCCCGTTAAAATAGCAGTACCAAAATATAACGGCATAGACATAACCTATCCTGCAGATAATATTATTTCTATTGATTATTTCTGGAATATTCCTGAGAATGACAGAAAATTCATCTGTCAGATTGATAAAGATGGATACGGACTTGTTCAAACCTCAACCGCGCGCCTTAAAGGGCGAAAGCTTTTTGTATGGGGTAACAGCAAAGGCGGTGACCGATGGAAGAATTTTCTTACCGCAGATAATGAAAATGGCAGCTACAACGAAATTCAGGCAGGTCTTGCTAAAACACAATACGAATGTCTGCCTATGCCTCCCAAGACCGTTTGGGAATGGGTTGAGGCATACGGTGCAATACATTTGGATCCTAAAAAATCTCACGGTTCTTGGGATGAGGCAAGGCTTGACAGCGCTTGCCGTTTAAACGAACTTATAGGCGAAGATGAATTGGAAGCACTTTTGCGTTCGACCAAAAAAATGGCAAACAGTCCTGCTGATAAAATGCTCTTTACGGCAGATGGTTGGGGCGCCCTTGAAAATGAGAGAAGGAAAATCTGTTCCGAGGACGCCCTATGCGATTATCTTGATTTCGGAGATTTCTCCGAGGAACAGAAGCCTTGGCTCTCTCTGTTATATGATGGAACTGTAGGTACGCATAATCCCGAAAAGCCTCCCCTATCATATATATACGGCAAGGAATGGACCGAGCTTTTAAACCGCGCAGTTACTCTTGCAGATAAAGATAACTGGTTTGCCTGGTTGCAATTGGGACTTAACACCTTTATAGAAAAGGATTATGAGCGCGCCGAAAAAATGCTTGAAAAATCGGTAGCCATCAAAGAATCACCTTGGGCACTTTATTCCCTTGCCATACTTAATAGAGATGGCGGCAACCATAAAAAAGAGGTCGAGCTTATGCTTCGCGCCTCCCGCTTGCGTCCCGATGATGTTTCTCTTGCTAAGGAAGTCCTGCGCTCACTTTATAATAATAAGGATTTTGAAAACCTGAGCAAGGTATATGAAAATATGCCAATAAAACTCAAAGAAGAACCAAGATGTATGGTTTACTACGCTTTTGCGCTCCTTAATAGCGGGAATATATCCGATGCGGAAAAAATCCTTTATAAGGACAAAGGTCTTTTGGTGCCCGATATCCGCGAATGTGAAACCATAACCCTTGATTTATGGATTGCGCTCCAAAAAAAGAAGGCAGAAGCAAGTGGTGGAAGCTTTGACGAAAATAACATAAATCCGCCTACATTCGTAGATTTCCGTATGTTCTCCAATGCCGATTGGTTGAATGGCGGTGAAATAATCAAGGAATAATATTTTCTTATATTTTCAAAAAGTTATATATTAAAAATCTAAGGAGAATACATATGCGCTATACTTGTGTTGATACAGCTGAATTTTTATATCCTGATAAACAAGAGTACAAAAGCGGCACTGATTCCATACGCCTTCTAACACCTCGGGGTAGCTTTGCCTCAGCTCAAATTCTTTTTTCAGAAGTTACTGCAAATACATTGAATATCCGTTTTGAAGGGTTTGAGCCCGAGGTTTATGAAATGGTTCCCGTTTTTGTGGAAGAAAATCATTTGCTTGATAAAAGTAATTCAAGCCCCCATATTCCTGAACGAATAGCTCCTTTTTATGTTTACGATTGTCTGAAGCCTATTAAGAATAATGCTGCGGTAGATAAAAACGGTGTTTCGGCAATTTATTTTTCAGAAAAAATTCCATATGATGCTGAAATTGGTATTCGCTATGGTAAGCTTATAGTAGATGATTTGGAAATTCCCATAGAGATTGAAGTTAGCAGCGTTGCGGTGCCTGATGAATCTTTGGTTATGATTCAAGGATATAATCGTGACTCGGTATGCAAATATCACGGTGTTGAATACGGTACAAATGCTTTTGAGGAGCTTGATACAAAATACCTTAAAATGTTAAGGCGAATGAGGCAAAATATGCTTTATTGCCCAGGTCCTAATGTAAAGGATTTAGGTAATAATCAATATGAAATTTCTTTTACAGATATGGAAATGTTTATTGATAAGGCTATGTCTTTAGGCTTTGAGCGCTTTAATTTTGGTCTTGGCTTCCGTCGTAGCTGGCAAGAATCCGCAATTATAATCCGTGATATGGAATCAATGAGCTATGAGTGCTATTGCTACTTGGCTCAGATGCTACCTGCTTTGGAAAATTTTCTTAAAGAAAAAGGTCTGCAGGATAAATTCTACCTTGGTGTGGCAGATGAGCCTAACCAAGAAAACGCTACAGAACACAGAGCCCTTAGCGGATTAATAAGAAAGTTTGCGCCGTCTATTAAACTAATGGACGCTATGTCATTTGGCCCTGTACACGGCTCTGTTGATATTTGGATTTTTTTAAGTGCCGAATACCAAGCACATAAAAATGAAATTGATACTTACCGTAAATACGGTGATGAAATTTGGTTCTACGATTGCAATAACCCTCGCGGCGGTAAGACTATAAACAGATTTTTAGATTATGCGCTACTCGCCACACGCTATCATTTCTGGTCGGCTTACCGATACGACCTTAAAGGCTACCTTCATTGGGCAACTAATGGCTATCAATCCGGTCAAAATCCTTTCACAGAAAGTTGCCCTGAGCATCATAATGCCGACTATGTATGCCACCTGCCTCCGGGTGATACACATATTATTTATCCCGGTAAAAATGAGCCTTGGATGTCGGTACGCCTTGAAGCATATAGAGCGAGCGCCGAAGAATATGAGCTTCTAAGACTTCTTTCAAAGCGAGATAAAGAAAAAGCTGATGAAATTTGCCACTTGGTATGCCGCGAATTTGATGATGTGGAATATAATCCTCTCTCATTCCGTAAAGCACGCAATAAACTTATAAGAGCTCTTGAAGCTCAGATTAAATAAAAATTAAACACCCTAAAAAAATGCTTGACAAATATTTTATACTATGATATAATAATTTAAAATATTTTTAAATGCTTTGAAGGAATTATTTCTTTATACCCCTTCTTTTCAGAGAGCTGTTGTTTGGTGCAAAACAGCAAGAATGTTTAAAGAAAGTCTCATTCCCGAGCAGAGTGGCTGAACTTTTCAGTAAGCTGCTACGGTTTGCCCCGTTACAAGGCACAAGGCTTGTTGGAGCTTTGACTAAGTTGGTCGCTTTATGCGGCAAACAGGGTGGTACCGCGAAATTAGATTTTTCGTCCCTGAAGTAAGGTTATTTTGGGCTTTACTTCAGGTTTTTTATTTTATTACACGCTGACCAACAACGGCGAAAAGGAGTTTTTATTATGAAACAAATCAAAATTGCAGACGCAACTTTATGCCGCAAAAACAGTAGCTTTAGTTTTAAAGAGAAAATTGAAATTGCAAGACAACTTGAAAATCTTAATGTAGATATTATTGAGTTTCCTGAAATTGAAAATGCAAAAGCAGATATTTTGCTTATAAAAACTGTATCTTCTTTTGTTAAATCAAGCACTATTTCTGTAGCGGCAGGTATTGGCAGGGACAGTGTTGAAAACGCAATTGTAGCCCTTAAAGCCGCAAAAAATCCCCGTATTAGAATTGAAATTCCCGTATCACCCGTTGGTATGGAATACACCTGTCACAAAAAGCCTGATAAAATTTTAGCCCACATTGAAAACATTATTTCAAAAGCAAAGGCTACAATCTCTGACATAGAATTTTGCGCCGTTGATGCAACCCGTGCCGAAGGTGACTTTTTATTAAAGGCAATCAACACAGCTATTTCAGCGGGTGCCACAAGTGTATCGGTTTGTGATAGCGCTGCAAATTTATTACCCGATGATTTTGCAAAATTTGCCGCGGGTATTACTGAGGCTTCAACAGTACCCGTAGGTGTAAAATGTGACAACAAAAACGGATTGGCAATTGCTCAGGCAATTCTTGCCGTAAAAATTGGTGTTGCTTTTGTTAAAACTGCCGTTGACGGAGAAACCGTACCCCTTGAAGTGTTCTCTGATATGGTTAAAAACTGCGGTAATGATTACGGTTTTTCAGTAGGCATTAAGGTAACCGAGCTTCATCGCATTATTAATCAAATCCGTTGGGTTACAGGTAATTCACAAAACAATAGCACCACTATTAAAACTACAGATGACACAAATATTCATCTTGATAAAAACGACGATATTAACGCAGTTGTAGCTGCCGCCGCAAAGCTTGGCTACGACCTTTCAGATGATGACAAAGCAAAGGTTTATGAAGAATTTTTACATGTAGCTGCTAAAAAGACGGTAGGCTATAAGGAGCTTGAGGCAATAATCGCATCTATCGCCCTTCAGGTACCTGCTACCTACTCCCTTGTAAATTATGTTATTAATACAGGTAATATTATCACCGCTTCGGCACAAATTACCATTAAAAAGGGTGATGAGCAAATTCAGGGCATTTGCATTGGTGACGGCCCCATTGACGCCGCTTTCTTAGCAGTTGAGCAAATTATAGGTCACCACTACGAATTGGATGATTTCCAAATTCAATCGGTGACCGAGGGTAAAGAGGCTATGGGCTCTGCCATTGTAAAGCTCAGAAGCAACGGCAAACTCTATTCAGGCAACGGTATTTCAACCGATATTATCAGCGCAAGTATACGCGCCTACATTAATGCAGTAAACAAGATTGTTTACGAGGAGGCATAATCTTATGAAATTATCATTTTCTACAAAAGGCTGGCACAACAGCACTTTTGATGAATTTTGCGATATAGCAACAGATTTAGGCTTTGGCGGTATTGAACTGCACAATGTTAACAACCGCCTTTTTACTGATAAAGATGGTGCTTTTCACGATTACACCGCCGCCGCAACAGCACGACGCCTTTATGAAAAGAAGCTGCAAATTCCTTGCATTGATGTTCTTTGTGATATTGGTGCCCCCGCTAAAGCAGACGCAGCGGTAGAAGAATTTTTAAAATGCGTAAACATCGCAACTAATTTAAAAATATCTTACATCAGAGTAAAGGCAGAAAAAGCCTCTGACCCTGAGGTTGCGCAACAAACTGTTATCTCTTTTATTGAAAAGACTTTACCCATTGCCGAAGAAAAAAACATAACCATTTTGATTGAAACATCAGGTCTTTTCTGCAAAACGGGTGATTTGCGTCAGCTTTTAGATAAATTCGCCTACGATAATCTCGCCGCACTTTGGAATATGTCTGCCGCCTACTTTGAAGGTGGAGAAACCGCCGAGGAAATTATTAAAAATCTTGGTGCCTATATTAAGCACGTGCATATTAACGATGCTGAAAAAACCTCTGACGGCATAGAGTTCTGTCTTATTGGCGAAGGCGAATTACCTATTAAGGATATGATGCTTGCCCTTCGCTCGGTAAACTATGACGGCTTTGTTTCACTTGTATGGGATCCTAATTGGTGCAATGAGCTTGATGATATAGAAATTATTTTCTCACAGTATGTGGGTTATATGAAGCAATTTGGTGACACCTCTAAAAACGAGCGTACCTTTTACTATAACAAAAGCCATACAGGTAAATTTGTATGGAAAAAGGATTTGCTTATTGATCTTACCTTCTCTGAGGTGCTTGACACAATGGTTGAGTGCTTCCCCGACCAGTACGCCTTCAAATATACCACTCTCGACTACACCCGCACCTATTCCGAGTTCCGTGATGATGTAGATACCTTTGCCCGTTCACTTATTTCTATGGGTGTAAAGGCGGGTACACACGTTGCGGTTTGGGCATCAAATGTACCACAGTGGTATATTGCATTTTGGGCAACCGTTAAAATCGGCGCCGTTTTGGTAACTGTTAATACTGCTTATAAAATCCACGAAATTGAATATTTGCTCAAGCAATCGGATACTCACACCCTTATTATGACAGAAGGCTCTAAAGATACTCACTACGGCAAAATTATTGCCGAGCTCTGCCCCGAGCTTGAAAACACAAAGGTGGGCTCACCCATCCACAGTCGCAGACTCCCATTTTTGCGCAATGTAATTACCGTTGGCTACAATCAAAAGGGTTGTATGACTTGGAATGACGCTATTGACCGCGCGGCTCAGGTGCCCCTTCAGGAGGTATACCGTATGGCTGCCGCCGTTGATAAGGACGATGTTTGCAATATGCAGTATACATCAGGTACAACGGGATTTCCAAAGGGTGTTATGCTCACCCACTACAATGTTGTAAATAACGGTAAATATATTGGTGACCATATGGATTTATCCACCGCCGACCGTATGATGATTCAGGTTCCTATGTTCCATTGCTTTGGTATGGTGCTTTCTATGACATCATCTATGACACACGGTACAACTATGTATCCTCTCCCCTATTTTTCACCCAAGCCCGCCCTTGCCTGCGTTCATAACGAGCATATTACCGCCTTTAACGGCGTGCCTACAATGTTTATTGCTATGATGCAGCACGAGGACTTTGAAAAAACCGATTTCTCATATATCCGCACAGGTATTATGGCAGGTGCCAATTGCCCTGCCGACCTTATGAAAAAGGCAACCGAGGTTATGAATATGAAGGAGATTGTATCGGTTTACGGTCAAACAGAGGCAAGCCCCGGTTGTACTATGAGCAGTTATTACGATTCCTTGCAGGTTCGCACCGAAACTGTTGGTAGTGCCTTTGCAAATGTTGAGTGCAAGATTGTTGACCCCGAAACAGGCGAAGATTGTCCCGACGGTGTAAACGGTGAATTTGTAGCCCGTGGCTACAACCTTATGAAGGGTTATTACAAAATGCCCGAGGCTACCGCATCTACAATTGATGCCGACGGTTGGCTCCATACAGGTGACCTTGCTTGTCGCACACCCGAGGGTAACTACAATATTACAGGCAGACTTAAGGATATGATTATTCGCGGCGGCGAAAACATTTATCCTAAAGAGATTGAGGAATTTATTTACACCTGTGACAAGGTTAAGGATGTTCAGGTTATAGGCGTGCCCGATAAACGCTACGGCGAGGAAATTATGGCTTGCATTATACTAAAGGATGGCGAAAGCATTTCCGAGGATGAAATGAGACAGTACATTGCCGACCATATGGCAAGGCACAAGGTACCCCGTTATATTGAGTTTGTAAAATCCTTCCCAATGAATGCCGCAGGTAAAATTCTTAAATACAAAATGCGCGAAGATGCCGCAAAGCGTTTGGGACTTGAGGAGTAATAAAATGATAGATAACAAATTTACTGTTATCGATTCGCATTGTCATATCTACCCCGAAAAAATTGCTAAACCTGCCGTACAAAGTACAGGCAGGTTTTACGATATGACTGCGCTCGGTGACGGCACAGTAACCTCTTTACTTTCAATTGGAGAAAAAGCGGGTATAGACCGTTTTGTTGTACAATCGGTAGCAACTACTCCCCATCAGGTAAAAAGCATTAATGAATTTATCGCAAGTGAGGTTGCCTCATTCCCTGACAAGCTTATTGGCCTTGGTACAATGCATCCCGAAAGCGAAGATTTAAAAGCAGACCTTTTGCACCTAAAGGAGCTTGGGCTTCACGGTGTTAAGCTTCACGCCGATATTCAAAAATTTAAAATTGACGATTATCGCTGTCTAAAAATTTATGAGCTATGTGAAAAAGAAAATGTACCCATTTTAATGCATACGGGTGATTATCGCTTTGATTACTCCAACCCCGACCATTTGGTGCCTGTTTTAAAGGAATTTAAAAATCTTACGGTAATAGGGGCGCATTTGGGTGGTTGGTCGGTATGGGATGAAGCATCGGAAAAATTATCAGGCTTTGAAAATTTTTATGTTGACACATCCTCAAGTCTTTACGAGCTTTCAAAAGAAAAAGCGGTAGGTATAATTCGTCGCTATGGTACAGACCGCGTTTTATTCGGCTCGGATTACCCCGTATTTTCTCCTGATATTGAACTGAAGCGTTTTTTGGATTTACCTTTGACCGATAGTGAAAAACAGGCAATTCTCAGCGAAAATGTTATTAAATTATATAATCTTTAAAAACTGAGCAAAACAATAAATCTGTGATTATAACCCATCAGAGTCCAAATCTTTGGCTTCTGATGGGTTTAAAATTTCAAATAAAAACGAACCTGATTAAAGTAGCTCACCCATTATTTTTAATAATCTTTTTTCTCTGCGGGATATTTGCACCTGCGTCATACCAAGTAGCCTTGCCGTTTCGCTTTGGGTTTTACCGCAAAAATACCGTAGCTTAATCAGGTTTTGATCTTGTTTATCAAAACGGGATAATATTTGATTTATTGCAAGTCGGTTGGATATTTCATCTTCAGCACTTTTTGCAATACCAATATCCATTTCCTTCAGTCCACCGTCCTCGTCCAGATAACTAAGAGATGAGGGTGGCACAGATGCCGAAAGGGCTTCTGCTGTTTCCTCTGCCGATACCTCTAAAGCTTCGGCTAATTCTTTAACGGTTGGTTCCCTGCCCAGCTTTAGGCTTAGTTCATCTCGCTTTTTAGTAGCCTTAAGTGATAACTCCTTTAAGGAACGGGAAACCTTAATAGCCCCGCCATCTCTGAAAAGGCGTTTTATTTCACCAAGTATTACAGGCACCGCATAGGTGGAAAAGCAAAACCCAAGCTCCGCCTTAAAGGCATTTGCCGCCTTAACAAGACCCAGACACCCTGCTCCATAGAGGTCATCATATTCAATCCCTCTGCCCTTAAAACGCTTACAGCAAGAATGAACAAGCATTAAATTATTGTTTACTAAATCTTCTTTATTCATATTATATTTTTAGAGAAAGTGCTTTTTTCATTATAACCGTTGTGCCCTTTCCCGGTTTTGAGGTTACCTTTAAATAATCCATAAAGCTTTGCATTACCGAAAATCCAAGACCTGAACGCTCACCGCCTACAGTAGTAAAAAGGGGCTCCAGCGCCTTGGATACATCATCAATACCGCATCCCGAATCGCGAATACGGATTTTAATGCTTCGGTTTTCAAATATTTCTGCCGTTATGTAAATGTTGCCTATTTGGTTTTTATAGGCGTGGACAATGCTGTTTGTTACGGCTTCAGAAACGGCGGTTTTTATATCGCTAAGCTCCTCCAAGGTTGGATCAAGCTGTGACACAAACGCCGATACAGCTACTCTGGCAAAGCTTTCGTTCGCCGAGCGTGATGGAATTTTTAAGTAAAAATTGTTAATTGGTTTCATTGGCTAATTCCTCCATTCCGATTTTTGCAAGTCTCTCCATACCCGCAAGCTTCATTACCTTACCAATACTTGGTGATGTATTCACAATTGCAAGCTCGCCATTAAGCTCACTTATGGCTTTATACCTTCCCATAACAAGCCCAATGCCCGAGCTATCCATAAATGATACATTTTTAAAATCCAAAACAAGCAGAGTAGGTTTATGCTCGTTGGCGGCAGCGTCTATGGTTTCTCTAAGCTCAGCGGCGGTATGATGGTCAATTTCTCCGCTTAAAAAGGCGGTAACCACTTCGCCCTTCACTACTATTGATACCGACATTTTTCTTTTTCTCCTTTCCTTTAAATAAAAAAAGACAAGCCTTTTACACTATTGTAAGGCCTGTCCTTTGCGAAAAAAACTATATTTGGTTGTCGAAAATTATTTTTTAAAGTAATTAATTGCCATTTCCCTGATATCCGACGCAAGATATAGAGAACCGCAAATTAAAAGTTGTGCTGAAAGCTCCTTTGCCTTTTTAGCGGCAATATCCAAAGCGGTTTGATAATCGTTTAAAGCCACAGCATCATCACAGTATTTTTTTGCCATAAATGCTAGATTTTCTGCACCTTCGGCACGTGGGTTGCCTTCTACATTTACGGTGTATACCGCCTTAGAGCGTGATGCAATTTTTTCTATTACCGCCTCACAGTTTTTATCAGCCATCATTCCCAAAATCGTCACAGGGCGAAGGCTATGCTCATCAAGATAATTTGCTAAAACATCGGCACCGTTTTCGTTGTGTGCGCCGTCAATTATTACAAAGGGGGATTTGGAAATTACTTCCAGCCTTGCTGGGAAACAGGTATTGGCAACACCCCTTTGAATGGCACTTTTTGAAACGCCGAGTTCTAAAGCGGTTTCAATTACCGCCGACATATTCTCCACCTGATGTGCGCCTGCTAAATTAACAGTAATGCTTATATCATTATAGACAAATTCTGAACCAAAAGGCTTTAAACTGAGATTTGAAACACTTTCAACATCCGCCAAAAGAAGCTTGGAATTTTGTTTTTGCGCAGTTTCTTTTATAACCTCTAAAGCGATTGAATTTTGTTTTGATGAAGTTATAACAGGGCAATTCGGTTTAATAATTCCGCATTTTTCTAAGGCGATTTTCTCTATAGTGTCCCCCAAAACGGCTATATGGTCTAAAGCAATTTTGGTAATGACAGTTGCAAGGGGATTTTTTATAACATTGGTGCTATCTAATCTACCACCAAGTCCAACCTCTAATACAGCCACATCACAATTTTGCTCTTTAAAATAGGTGAACATAAGGGCGGTGATAAATTCAAATTCGGTTATGTTATCCTCTACCTGCTTTTCCACTTCGGGTACAATTTCTGCTATTTTTTCGGTAAGTCTTGCTAAATCGGTTTTGGAAATATATTCACCGTTAATTTGTATTCGTTCACGGAAGTCCACTACAAAAGGAGAAATAAAAAGCCCTGTTTTTTTACCATCTGCTATCATAATATTTGAAAGGGCGGTAGAGGTTGAGCCCTTACCGTTAGTACCTGCAATGTGAATACATTTAAGCTTTTGCTGAGGATTACCAAGACTATTTAAAAGTGCGGTTATACGCTCTAAGCCGGGCTTGATACCAAAACGGTTAAGGGAATGGATATATTCTAACGCTTGTTCATATGTCATAGTTAGGATTCCTTTAAGATTATATTCTTCAAAGTTTGATATTCTCCACTTTCACGCCGTCAGGCAGAGAACATCTTTAGGTATAATTGGTTTCTAAGTTAAAGTTTAAGTCTGCCAATTGGAGTTTCCTCCATAAGCTGAGTTTCCTGAGCAATTCTGATTTTATCTAATCTGTTTAAATAATTTATCATAATCATTGTTGTGATTATGATTTCAATAATAACAGAAAAAACAATTACTTCAACACTGAAGAATAATATTGCCACCGTAATAAAAACAATATTAATTGCAAGCCACAACAAGATAGCACAACGCTTTAAGAATTTAAAATGTTTTTTTAACTGAGTCATTTTTTCGGTATGATTTTTTTGTTTTTGTTCCATAATAACACCTTTTAATTTTCAAGAAACCCAACGGATTTGCCGTTGGGTTTCCACTTTTTATTACATTTGTTTTTTTATATCCTCGATACCTGCCAAAAGATTTTCGATTTTTTCCAAAACCTTAGCTAACTGTTCTCTTTGTTCGTTAACTACCTTTTCGGGTGCCTTTGCCACAAATCCGGGGTTGTTTAGCTTCTTTTCAAAAAATTCTTTATCCACATTAGCTTTTTCCAAATCCTTTTCAAGACGCTCTAATTCCTTAGCAAAATCCATAAGCTCCTTCATAGGAATGTAGATTGTAGCGGCATCGGTAACAACTGTAACAGCTCCGTCGGGATTATAATTATCATTAAGCTCTACCTCAGATGCCGAAGCAAGTCGCTCAATAAAGGATGCACAGCTTTCAAAAAGGTCGGCTCGCTCGCTGGAAATTACAACCTTTGCCTTTTTGGAGGGAGGTACATTCATCTCGTTACGACGATTACGGATAGCACGAATAGCGTCCATAATAATCTGGAAGTTTTGCTCCTCGGTTTCAAAGGCAAGCTCCTTGCTATATTCAGGCCATTTAGAGGTCATAATAGTTTCACCCGAATGAGGTAATGCCTGCCAAATTTCCTCAGTAATAAAGGGCATAAAGGGATGGAGAAGCTTTAAGGTTTCGCTGAATACATAAACCAAAACTGCACGGGCGGTTTTTGCCGCCTCGTCATCACCGCTATTGAGTTTAATTTTTGCAAGCTCAATATACCAGTCGCAGAAAACATCCCAAATAAAATCATAAAGCTTTGCAACTGCAAGACCAAGCTCGAATTTATCTAAATTATCGGTAACATCACGAACAACTGAGTTGAATTTAGAGAGAATCCACTTATCCTCTACTCCAAGATTTTCAGGGATATGAGGTGCGGGTTCGCCGTCGGGCAAATTCATAAGCAAAAATCTTGCAGCATTCCAAATTTTGTTTGCAAAGTTACGGCTTGCCGAAACACGGTCGGAGGAGTAACGCATATCGTTACCGGGCGTATTACCTGTTGCAAGGGTAAAACGAAGTGCGTCTGCGCCGTATTTTTCAATCTCAACAAGAGGGTCAACACCGTTACCAAGAGATTTAGACATTTTTCTGCCTTGGTCATCACGAACAATGCCGTGGAATAAAACGGTATTGAAGGGAGCCTTGCCTGTGTATTCCAAACCTGAGAAAATCATTCTGGCAACCCAGAAGAAGATAATATCATAGCCCGTTACAAGTGTGCTTGTGGGATAGAAGTATTTAAGGTCCAAATTATCATCAGGCCAACCGAGTGTGGAGAATGGCCAAAGGGCAGATGAGAACCAAGTGTCAAGGGTATCCTCATCTTGAGCGAGGTTTTGGCTACCGCACTTAGGACAGGTATGAACATCGGTTTTGGAAACAATAACCTCACCGCAATCGGCACAGTACCAAGCGGGAATTCTGTGTCCCCACCAGAGCTGACGGGAAATGCACCAGTCTTTAATATTTTCCATCCAGTTATAATATGTTTTTTCAAAACGGGAAGGAATAAGGGTAATTTCACCATTTTTAACAGTTTCAATAGCGGGTTTAGCAAGGGGCTCCATTTTAACGAACCATTGCTTTGAAATGCGAGGCTCAACAACAGAATTACAACGGTAGCAAGAACCAACATTGTGCTTCATAGGCTCAACCTTAACTAAAAATCCTGCTTCGTCTAAATCCTTTACAACTGCCTTACGGGCGGTATAACGATCCATACCGCAGTATTTACCGCCGTTTTCGTTAATAACAGCTTCATCGGTCATAATATTTATAATGGGTAAATTGTGACGAAGTCCAACCTCAAAGTCGTTGGGGTCGTGTGCAGGAGTGATTTTAACAACGCCTGTACCAAAATCCATTTCAACATATTCATCGGCAACAATAGGAATTTCGCGGTTCATAATAGGCAGAGTTACGGTTTTGCCTATCATATCCTTATAACGCTCATCCTCAGGATGTACTGCAACGGCAGTATCACCCATCATAGTTTCGGGACGGGTTGTTGCAAGCTCTACATAACCGCTACCGTCGGTAAGAGGATAGCGAAGATGCCAGAAACTGCCATCCTTTTCCTCATAGGTAACCTCGGCATCGGAAATAGAGGTTTTGCAATGAGGACACCAGTTGATTATACGCTCACCGCGATAGATAAGTCCCTTTTCGTAAAGACGGACAAATACCTCTTTAACCGCCTTTGAACAGCCTTCATCCATAGTGAAACGCTCGCGCTCCCAGTCACAAGAGGAGCCGAGTTTTTTAAGCTGAGAAATAATACGATTGCCGAATTTGTCCTTCCAAGCCCAAGCGCGCTCTAAAAATCCATCGCGACCGATATCCTCTTTTGTGATGCCCTCAGCCTTCATTGCCTCAACAATCTTTGCTTCGGTAGCAATTGAAGCGTGGTCGGTACCGGGCATCCAAAGGGTAGAATAGCCCTGCATTCTGCGAAAACGAATAAGAATATCCTGCAAGGTGTTATCCAAGGCGTGTCCCATATGGAGCTGACCTGTAATGTTTGGCGGGGGTATAACAATGGTGTAAGGCTTTTTGCTTTGGTCTACTTCTGCGTGGAAATAGTTGCCTTTTACCCAAAAATCATATATTCTGTCCTCAACCTCTGCGGGGTTGTAGGTTTTTGCAATATCCTTCATTAAAAAACCTCCAAAAATTGCTTTACATTTAATAATATAACTATATTTGAATTTTGTCAATATTTTAAAGAAAAATAACCATACTTTTCCTTTAATTTTTATAATAACGGGAGCAATAATACTATTGTCAGCTAAATAAATTGCTTGCGTTTGTGCGGTTAAGAAAAAACCGATGACCGAGAAAAAATAGATTAAACCAAGGCTATTTTACATTCTGATCGTCAGTTCATATTAACCGATTATGGCTGACGATTAGGCGGATAGGCATTAGTCTATCCGCTTTTTATTAAATTAAGCTTATCTGCTCGGCTTGTTCGTCTGCCGAAGGAAAGCTACCTGCGGCGGGCAAAGTTTTTGTGCGATAACGATGTGGTTTTTGAAGTCTGCCTTCGGTATAAACCTCAACATTGAATACCCTTTGACCTTTTTTCTGAGTCATAACGGCTACACCGTTGTTGTTTTTAGTGGTTTTGGTGGTTAATGCGCCGCTGTGGAGAAGTAACATTCTGCCGTTTGATGAGGTTAACAGCACCTCGCCGTCCTCCTTAAGAGGAATGATGGAATGTAATGTAAATTTATCACAAAATGCACCAATAAGCTTTTTACGGTTTGTTTTGGTGTAGTAGGCAGAAAGGTCTACCTTAGAAACGCGACCGTTTTCAAAAACAAATAAAAGTATACCTTTATAATCGCGGGTGCGAACCATTCCTAAGGTTATTTCGCCATCCTCCATACCGAGTTTAGCGGGAATGTAATCACCAAGCAGGCTTGCCTTACCGTCAGAGAAATCAGCCGCCTTTGCCTTGTAGCACTGGCATTTATTGGTGAAGAATAAAAGCTCGTCGGCATTTGTGCCTTCCTCGGCAAGGATAATTTCATCACCCTCTTTGAGTTTTTGTTCGCCACTCATTCTGAGGGACTGAGGAGTGATTTTTTTGAAATAGCCGTCACGGGTAAAGAAGAAATGCACGGGCGAATCGTCTACAACCTCGTCTTCGTCGGCATCGTCGGCAGGAGCGTCATAAATAATAACGGTTTTACGGGGTTGACCGTATTTTTTAATAACCTCCTCCAATTCCTTAACCATAATTTTATTGACTCTGGCGCGGCTTTTTACTATATCCTCCATATCGGCGATTTCTTTTTCAAGCTCCTCAACATCCTTTAATTTTTTAAGAATGTACTCACGGTTTAAGTGACGGAGCTTGATTTCGGCTACATATTCAGCCTGAGTTTCGTCAATGCCGAAGCCAATCATAAGATTGGGAACAACCTCTTTTTCTTCTTCGGTTTCACGGACGATTTTTATAGCTTTATCAATATCCAAAAGGATTTTTGAAAGGCCCTTCAATAAATGAAGCTTTTCCTTTGCCTTATTCAGCGCAAAATACACTCTGCGGCGAATACATTCAAAACGGAAGGCTATCCACTCGGTTAAAATTTCTTTTACACCCATAACCTTTGGCGTGCCCGCAATAAGAATGTTAAAGTTACAAGAGAAGGTATCCTGCAGGGTGGTTAGCTTAAACAGACGGTTCATAAGCTTTTCGGGGTCTGCACCGCGTTTTAGGTCGATTGCGATTTTAAGACCTTTAAGGTCGGTTTCATCACGAATATCATTAATTTCGGTTATCTTTTTTGCCTTTGCAAGCTCAACAACCTTTTCTATGATGGCTTCGGTGGTGGTTGTGGGGGGGATTTCGGTAACCTCTATGCAGTTTGAGGATTTATCATAGGTGTAGACACCGCGCACCTTAAAGCCGCCGCGACCTGTTTCATAAATACTGCGCATTGTGTTTTTATCATAAAGAAGCTGACCGCCTATAGGAAAATCGGGGGCTAAGAGGGTATCCATAACATCGGCTTCGTCATCCTTAATAAGGGCAATGGCGGTTTTACAAACCTCCTCCAAATTAAAGGGGCAGATTGAGCTTGCCATACCCGCCGCAATACCCATATTGGCGTTAACCAAAACGGTTGGGAAGGTTACGGGGAATAAGGTAGGCTCCTTCATTGTAGCGTCATAGTTATCTACAAATTCTACCGTATCTTTATCAATATCGGCAAAAAGCTCTGCCGAAATGGGAGCCAATTTTGCCTCGGTATAACGGGAGGCGGCGCACTGCATATCGCGTGAATAAGCCTTACCAAAGCTACCCTTTGAGCGAACAAAGGGATGGAGCAGCGCGGCGTGACCTTCGGAAAGTCGCACCATAGTATCATAAATTGCGGCATCACCGTGGGGGTTGAGCTGCATTGTACGACCTACGATATTAGCCGATTTTATTGTGCCGCCGTTTAAAAGCCCCATTGTGTACATAGTGTAAAGAAGCTTTCTGTGTGAGGGCTTAAAGCCATCAATTTCGGGAATGGCACGAGAAACAATAACGCTCATTGCGTAGGGCATAAAGTTTGCCTTTAAGGTTTCGCTTACCTGTTGCTCAACAACCGTACCCGCACCCGCAATATATGCGTTTGCTTCGGATTTTGGAGCCACATTTTCTGTTTTCTTTTTTCTTGGAGCCATAAATTTTAAATTCTCCTCGTTTTAATATATTAATTTAGCTTATATCTGCGTCTTCTAAATAGAGGTAGCCGTTTTCGGAGATATAATCCTTTCTGCCTTGGAGGTTATCGCCCAAAAGCAAATCAAACATTTCGCTGGTGAGGGCGGCATCCTCGGGGAGGATTTTAACCAAACGGCGGGTTGTAGGATTCATTGTTGTAAGGTTCATCATATCGGGTTGGTTTTCACCAAGTCCCTTTGAACGCTGAAGATTGTACTTAGCATCCCCTATTTTATCTAAAATCTCTTTTTTCTCGTTTTCGTCGTAGGCAAAATAGGTCATATCCTTTGTATTTATTTCGTAAAGGGGTGTTTCTGCAATAAATACTCTGCCACAGTCAATAAGGGTGGGCATAAGGCGATAAATCATTGTTAAAATAAGGGTGCGAATATGGAAACCGTCCACATCGGCATCGGTACATATTATAATTTTGCTCCAACGAAGGTTATCTAAATTAAAGGTAGATAAATCCTTACTTGCTTTACCCTTAACCTCTACTCCGCAACCAAGCACCTTTACAAGGTCGGTTATGATTTCGCTTTTGAAGATTTTATCGTACTCCGCCTTAAGGCAGTTTAGAATTTTACCCCTAACCGGCATAATAGCTTGGAATGAGGCGTCACGGGCGAGCTTACAAGAGCCCAAAGCCGAATCACCCTCAACTATATAAAGCTCACGCTCGGCAACATCACGGCTACGGCAATCTACAAACTTTTGTACCCTGTTTGCCATATCGGTATTGCCCGTTTGCATGGTCTTTTTAAGATTAAGTCGCTCACGCTCACTCTTTTCACGGCTACGCTTATTTATAAGCACCTGTTCGGCAATTTTTTCGGCATCGGCGTGATTTTCTATAAAATAAATCTCTAACTGATGGCGGAAGAAGTCCACCATTGCTTCATAGATAAATTTATTGTTAATTGCCTTTTTGGTTTGGTTTTCATAGGAGGTTTGGGTGGAAAAGGAGGAAATTATTACAAGCAAGCACTCCTCAACATCCGAAAAGCCAATTTTACTTTCATTTTTTTGGTATTTATTATTCTGCTTTAAGTAGTTATCTACCATAGCCACAAAGGCGCTTCTAACCGCCTTTTCGGGGGCTCCGCCATATTCAAGCCAGCTTGAGTTATGATAATATTCCTTAAGATGCACCTGATTTGAAAAAGCAACTGCGGCTTTAACCTTAACCTTATAATCGGGCTTGTCAGGTCTGTCCCTACCTACCCTTTCGGTTTGCCAAAGCTGAATTGGGGTAAGGGCTTTTTCCTCTATAAGTTCTTTTGCATAGTCTAAAATACCGTTTTGATAGCAAAATTCGTAATTTTCAAATTTACTGCCAACCTGCTTTTTAAAGATAAAGACAATGCCGTCATTTACAACTGCCTGACGCTTTAAAATATCAAGATAATATTCGGTAGGGATGTTAATATCGGTAAAAACCTCTAAGTCGGGCTTCCAGCGGGTTTTTGTACCTGTATCCTTACCCGAATAGGGTTCCTTTTTTAAGCCGCCGACATTTTGACCCTTTTCAAAATGGAGGGTATAAACAAAACCGTCGCGCTTGCTTTCAACATCCATATATTCCGACGCATACTGAGTAGAGCAAAGACCAAGACCGTTAAGTCCCAAAGAATACTCATAGTTTTCGCCGTCGTTTGTATTGTATTTACCGCCTGCATACATTTCGCAGTAAAGAAGCTCCCAGTTATAGCAGTTTTCACGATTATTAAAATCAACGGGAATACCGCGGGCGAAGTCCTGAACCTCAATAGAGCCATCCTCATAGGCGGTTACAATGATTTTTTTACCGTAGCCTTCGCGTGCCTCATCAATAGAGTTAGATATAATTTCAAAAACCGAATGTTGACAACCGTCAAGTCCATCCGAACCGAAAATAACCGCAGGGCGTTTACGAACTCGGTCGGCACCCTCCAGCTTTTGAATACTGTCGTTATTATATTCCGCAGTCTTTTTAGGCATTTAATAAATCCACCTTTAAACATAATTATACATATACTATTTTACACCATATTTTGGGGTTATGTCAAGTAATTTTTTCTAAATATAGCATTTATATATGCAAAAAGCCCCGTGGCTTTTATTCCACAGAGCTTTTAGCAATTTTACTTTAAATTTTTATTTGCATTTTTCAGGAACGACACGCCGGTCGTTGGTCTACATCTGTTTAATATAATTACATCTTCAAACCCGAAGCTTATGAAAAATTCAACCCCCATTTTACATTGCAAAAAATTCTGCACTTTGAATTCTGCATAAACTCTCTTGTGCTACGGTTTTACGGGATAATTTTTCGTTACCCCCCAACCATAAAATCCCCCTGAATAATCAGAGGGATTTTAATATAAATATTGATTTTAAAGGTTCTTTTCAAATTACTTTAAATCCAATTCCTCGGCGGTGGCGGGGGTGAGTCCGTGAGAATTAAGAAGCTTTATAAAAGCGGGTTCATCTGCAATGCGGAACACCATATACGCCTTGCCGTTTTGGTGGGTGAAAAGAGAATACATATATTCAATTGCAACATCGCCGTCCGAAAGAAGGCTAAGAAGCTCTGAAAGGCCTGCGGGTTTATCCTCAACAGCCACTACGGTAACGGGTGTCATAGAAAGGATGTTTCCGTGTGAAAGCAACACGGAGGTTGCTTTTTCAGCATCGTCCGCAATAATTCTAAGCACACCGTAATCGGCGGTTTCAGCAATGGAAATTGCCCTTAGATTTATATGATTTTCGGCTAAAAGCTTAGTAATCTCGGCAAGCTGACCGGTTTTATTTTCAAGGAAAACAGAAATTTGATTAACACTCATTTTTATAGCCTCCAATTAAATTTTTCTCTTATCAATTACGCGAACTGCCTTACCTTCGCTACGGGCGATGGTTTTAGGTGCAACAAGCTTAACCTTTGCATAAATACCAAGCATTGTTTTAAGCTCGGCAACCAAAATCTTTTCCATTTCGGTAATTTTACCAAGAGAGTCAGAGAAAAGCTCGGGAGTCATTTCAACCAAAACCTCAAGTGTATCAGAGTGGTTAACTCTATCTACAACTATTTGATAGTTGGCGGCATAACCCTGCTGAATTAAAACGGTTTCAATCTGTGAGGGGAATACATTAACGCCCTTGATGATAAGCATATCGTCGCTTCTTCCCATAGGCTTACTCATTTTAACATGGGTACGGCCACAAGGACATTTTTCGCGGGAAAGCACACAAATATCGCGTGTACGATAGCGAATCATTGGGAAGCCCTCTTTAGTGATACAGGTAAATACAAGCTCACCCTTAGAGCCTTCGGGAAGAACCTCTTCTGTATCGGGGTCAATAATCTCGGCAATAAAGTGGTCTTCGTTAATATGCATACCTGTTTGAGCTTCACACTCAAAGGAAACACCGGGACCTGTAATTTCGGTAAGTCCGTAGATATCATATGCCTTAATATTGAGTTTGTTTTCAATATCACGGCGCATATCCTCGCTCCAAGCCTCAGCGCCAAAGATACCCGCTTTAAGCTTGATTTGGTCAATAATTCCCTGCTCGTGAATGGACTCGGCAAGATACAATGCGTAAGAAGGAGTACAGCAAAGAATGGTTGAACCCAAGTCGGTCATAAACTGAAGCTGACGCTCGGTATTACCTGAGGACATAGGAAGGGTTAAGCAACCAACCTTGTGTGAGCCGCCGTTAAGACCTGCGCCTCCTGTGAAAAGTCCATAGCCGTAGGCAACCTGACAAACATCCTCTTTAGTGCCGCCTACCGCAACAATTGCACGGGCACAGCAATCCTCCCACAAATCAATATCATTCTGGGTGTAAAAAGCAACTACGCGCTTACCTGTAGTACCCGAAGTGGACTGAATTCTAACGCAATCCGAAAGGGGTGCGCCCAAAAGTCCGTAAGGGTAGGCGTCACGCAAATCTGCCTTGGTTAAAAAGGGAAGCTTTTTAAGGTCGTCTACGCCCTTAATATCGTCGGGGGTTACGCCCTTTTCTTCCATTTTCTTGCGGTAGTAGGGCACATTATCCCAAACGCGCTTGATTTGTTTTACAAGTCTTTCGCTTTGCCACTCACGAATTTGCTCATAAGAGGCGGTTTCTATTTCGGGCTGATAATAATTGCTCATTTTTTATTCGCTCTCCTTCGGCGAAATATTTTCGCCATTAATTTAAAACTATTTTACTGCTCTGCCAAGTGCAAAGGCTTTTTTATTGAGCTCCAGAAATTTAGGCGGAACGCTGCTTTCAATAGCGGTATTCCACTCATCCTCACTAAAATCAAAATACTTTGAAAGAATACCCATAAGCACAATATTAACGGCTTTGGACGAGCCTGCCTGTTCAGCAAGGGATAAAGCATCTACCGCGATTAAATCTGCGCCTGCCGACTTAATCTTTTCAGAAAGCTCGGCGGGATATTCTGTAGCGCCCGTAATAACAGGCATAGGATTAATTTGCTGAGTATTGGCAATAATTTTGCCGTTAGGCTTTAAAAACTCGGTATAGCGGGCTGCCTCTAACATTTCAAAGGAAACAATAAAATCTGCCTCGCCCTTATCAATAATAGGTGAATAAACCTTATCACCAAAGCGAACATAGGTTACAACACTACCGCCGCGCTGACTCATACCGTGAACCTCAGAAACCTTTATATCATAGCCCTTTGTTAGCAAAAGCTTACCCAAAAGCTTAGAGGCTAAAAGGCTACCCTGACCACCTACGCCGACAATCATCACATTTTTAGTTTCCATAATTTATGCCTCCTCACCTTTTTTAAGTGCGCCAAACTTACAAAGCTGTTCACAAACACCACAACCTGTGCAAAGTGTGTTATCTATAACTGCTTTGCCGTCCTGCATACTGATTGCGGGACAACCTATTTTCATACACATTTTACAGCTTTTGCATTTATCCTTATCAACCACAAGAGGTTTATTATGTTTAACATATTTAAGTAGGGCACAAGGACGGCGGGAGATAATTACCGAAGGCTCGTCAGCGGCAAGCTCCTCTTTGATTACAGTGTCACATTCGCCAAGGTCATATGGATCAACAACACGAACACGCTTAATACCAACCGCCTTGCAAAGAGCCTCAAGGTCAATTTTAGAGGCGGGATCACCCTTTAAATTAAAGCCTGTTGTGGGGTTTTGCTGATGACCAGTCATACCCGTAATGGAATTATCTAAAATAATTACGGTAGAATTTGAATTGTTATAAGCGATGTTTACAAGACCTGTCATACCCGAATGCATAAAGGTAGAGTCACCAATAACTGCAACCGATTTTGCATCGCTCTCGCCACCGTTAGCCTTGTTAAAGCCGTGGAGTCCCGAAATGGAAGCACCCATACAAACAACGGCATCAATGGCGTTAAGGGGAGCAACCGCACCCAAGGTATAGCAACCAATATCACCGATAACGGTAACCTTGTTTTTTGAAAGGGTGTAGAAAAGTCCGCGGTGGGGACAACCTGCACACATAACGGGAGGACGGTTAGGAATAACAGCGTCAATCTTAGTGCCGTTTTCGGTGGCAACACCAAATTTTTCGGCTACAATATTCTGACTTATTTCGCCAATGTTGGAGAAAATCTCCTTACCCTTGGGATTTAGCCCTAAGTTTTTCAAGTGGGTTTCAATAAATGCATCAAGCTCCTCAACCACTATAAGCTCATCAACCGAAGCGGCAAAGTCCTTGATTGATTTTTCGGGCATAGGCCAGATTAAACCAAGTTTGAAAACAGGATATTTATCACCAAAAACCTCTTTAACATACTGATAAGAGGTAGAGGAAGTGATAATACCCATTTTACGGCTTTCGCCCTTTTCAATTGCATTTACAGGGGCAGTTTCGGCATACTCGGTTAAAGCCTTGGTTCTTTGCTCTACGATGGGGTGACGAAGCTTTGCGTTACCCGGCATCATTATGTATTTCTGAGGAGTTTTTTCGTAAGACTTAGAAGCCTCTACCCTATCCCCCGACTCTACAACACTTTGAGAGTGAGAAACGCGGGTGCACATTTTTATAAGTACGGGGGTATCGAACTTTTCGGAAAGCTCATAAGCGAGTTTTGTAAAGGCAATAGCCTCTGCTGAGTCCGAAGGCTCCAGCATAGGAATTTTAGAGCTTAGTGCATAGTGACGGGAATCCTGCTCGTTTTGAGAGGAATGCATACCCGCATCATCGGCAACGGCAATAACCATACCCGCATTAACGCCTGTATAAGAGATTGTAAAAAGAGGATCAGCGGCAACATTAAGACCAACATGCTTCATACCGCAAAAGCTTCTTTTACCTGCCAAGGCGGCGCCAAAAGCCGATTCCATAGCAACCTTTTCATTTGGCGCCCACTCGGCGTAGATTTCGTTATACTTAGCAACATATTCTGTGATTTCGGTACTGGGAGTACCCGGATAACTTGAAACAAAGCTACAACCCGCTTCATAAAGACCGCGAGCAACCGCCTCATTACCCAGCATTAAAGTTTTCATAAGGAAAATCCTCCAAAAAATAAATTACATTATATTTTAACACAAAGCCGAGGGGTTGCGCAACCCTTCGGCTCCATTTTTTTGTATTTTTTTACAAATTATTCACCGATGGAATGCTTAGAAGTTACTGTTACCTCTTTATCATAGCAAGAGAAAACCTCTGCTACCTGAGTCTTATCAGGCTTTTTGGTGAGTAAACTTACCACGGGAACGATTATTAAACCTGCCAGCATACAGAATGCACCTGCGTTAATGGGTGACTGTAAAATAGTGGGGAATGCAGATTTAACAAGCATATTTGCAATCATAAATACTGTTGAGAAGATAATATTTACCCAAACTGCAGCCTTTGTGGTGCGCTTCCAGTATAAGCCGTAAAGGAAGGGTGCAAGGAATGCGCCCGCCAAAGCGCCCCAGGAAATACCCATAAGCTGAGCTATAAAGGTTACATTGGACTGATGCTGCATAATTGCAATAAAAGCAGAGATTGCAATGAACACAACAATCAGAACACGCATTATAAATACCTGCTTTTTCTCGCTTAAGTTCTTTGCTATTTTACCCTTAATAAAGTCAAGTGTAAGGGTGGAGCTGGATGCCATAACAAGGGAAGAAAGGGTTGACATAGAAGCCGAAAGAACAAGAACAATAACAACGCCAATAAGAATGGGTGAAAGATTAGAAAGCATATTAGGAATAATGGAATCAAAAATAACAGAACCATCTGCGGCAAGGTCGGGGGTAAAGAGTCTGCCAAAGCCGCCTAAGAAGTAGCAACCGCCTGCAACTATAAGTGCGAAAATTGTTGAAATAACGGTACCCTTTTTAATTGCGCCCTCATTTTTAATGGCATAGAATTTTTGAACCATCTGAGGAAGTCCCCAAGTACCAAGAGAGGTAAGAAGAACAACACCTAAAAGATTTATGGGGTCGGGACCAAAGAAGGATGAAAGCTCGCCTGCCTCAATACCTGCGGCAGAATCACTGATAGCACCAAGCTTACTTAATGCTTCACTAAATCCACCCTGACTATTAAGCACTGCAATTATAACTGCAATAATACCACCAATCATTATAACACCCTGAATAAAGTCGTTGATTGCGGTAGCCATATATCCGCCTGCAATAACATAAACGGCGGTAAGAACTGCCATTATTATAACAAAGTATGCGTATTCAACCTGAGGGAATGCCATTTCAAACAGACGGCTGAGACCGTTGTAAAGGGAAGCGGTATAAGGAATAAGAAAAATGAATATAACTGCCGAAGCAAGCAGCTTTAATCCGCCGCTTTGGTAACGCTTTTCAAAGAACTGGGGCATTGTAGCGCTATCTAAATGCTGAGTCATAACACGAGTTCTGCGGCCAAGCACCTTCCAGGCTAGAAGCGAGCCTAAAATAGCATTTCCTATGCCTGCCCAGGTAGCGGCAACACCGTATTTCCAACCAAACTGACCTGCATAGCCAACAAAAACAACTGCCGAGAAGTATGATGTTCCGTATGCAAAAGCGGTAAGCCAAGGACCAACATTTCTTCCGCCCAGAACAAAGCCGTTTACATCGGTGGAGTTTTTGCGGCAATAGAAACCAACGCCTAGCATTACAGCAAAAAACACAACTAACATTATAATTTGTACAACCATTTTAATCACCTTTTTTAAAATTTTGCTAAGGTAAACTTTTTTGCTCCACAGTAAGATTTCGGTTTAAAGTGGTGCCGTGCACAAACATCGCTTTGCTGAAAGGTGTGCTGTGTTTTGCTTTTAAAGTTTAACCTGTTATTTGACTTTCAACCAATCTGCCCTTGCAGTATTTTTCTCTAAGGGCGGGTTTTTCAATTTTACCTGTTGGGTTACGGGGCACCTTTTCAAAGAAAATCTTTTTAGGACGCTTATATCGTGGAAGCTCCTTACAAAACTCATTGATTTCCTCCTCGGTACACTGAGTACCCTCTTTAATTTCAATAATTGCGGCGGTAATTTCACCAAGTCTTGCATCCGGCAGACCAATGACCGCAACATCCTTGATTTTATCAAAGGCGCGTAAAAAGTCCTCTATCTGAACGGGGTAGATATTCTCACCGCCCGAAATAACAACATCCTTTTTACGGTCTACAAGATAGATAAAGCCATCCTCATCCACCTTTGCCATATCACCTGTATAAAGCCAACCATCCTTAATGGTATCGGCAGTGGCTTCGGGATTTTTGTAATAGCAGGTCATAACACCGGGACCTTTAACAATAAGCTCGCCAACCTCTCCATCAGGGGTTTTATTGCCGTGTTCATCAACAATATCAACCTCCCAAAGGTAACCTGCCTTACCAATTGCGCCAACCTTATGCACATTTTCAACGCCAAGATGCACACAACCGGGGCCAATAGATTCCGAAAGACCATAGTTTGTATCATACTGATGATGTGGGAAAATCTTCATCCAACGCTTAATAAGGCTTGGAGGTACGGGCTGAGCGCCTATATGCATAAGGCGAAGCTTTTCCAGA
>SVPL01000093.1 GCA_015065925.1 Oscillospiraceae bacterium | reverse complement strand
AGGGTTTCATTTCCACCAACTTAGACACACATTCACAAGCAATTTGCTCTCTAACGGAGCAGCGCCGAAGGATGTGCAGGAGCTTTTAGGCCATGCCGATGTAAGTACCACAATGAACGTTTATGCTCACTCAACAAGAGAAGCAAAACGCACCTCCGCAAGACTACTCGATAAGGTAGTAGGCGGATAAAAACAAAAACTTTCCCTTATTTTCGCTCATAAGGGCAAAAACAAGGGAAAATACATAACAGTTGAGTTTGTAATCAACGAAAAACCCAGTAATATCAAGGGTTTTTAGAGTGTAGGACAGTTAATGTCTGATAAATTGGAATTTATTGCTCAATTACACCATCGGGTTAAACAGCTGCAAATTTGTACAATATAACGGCGGATTGACCGTTGGGGCACCTGACAAACATTAATTTACAATAATTATTGCTTAAAAAATGTGTATGCTAAAATCGTGAGGTGTTTTGAATGAAAACCATGCGATTTTTGGCGAAAAGCATTTTTTATATCTGTCTCATTTTTGCAATTTTAATTTTCAGTTCGGTTATATATCTTAACAATAGCGTAAGTCGTGAATTTAAAATAAAAAAAGGCGATACCCTTAGTATAAATTCCTTTATACCTGTTACATCTGTATATAACGGTGAAGAACTTTCTCAAAGCGGTGGGCTTGATACTGTTGGTAAGCAATATGATGTTGATTTGAAAATCTTCGGAATAATTCCCGTTTCTACCGTATCGGTTGAGGTGGTTGACGAAATGCATGTGTCGGTGTTGGGTCAACCATTTGGTATGAAAATTTATACCGACGGTGTACTGGTTATTGATACATCGGATGTTGAAACCAAAAACGGAACGATTAACCCTGCACAAAAGGCAGGAATTAAAAAGGGTGATTATATTATATCCGTAAATGGTACAAATATATATACCAACGAAGATTTAAGTGAAGTTGTTCAGAAATCAGGCGGAGAAAGTATGAATTTTGTAATAAAGCGGAAGAATAAAAAAATTCATACAAAGGTTACGGCTGTGCTTTCAAAGGAAACCGAAAGCTATAAAATCGGAATCTGGATAAGGGATAGCTCCGCAGGAATAGGAACACTTACTTTTTATAGTCCCGCAACGGAGGTTGTGTGCGGTCTGGGTCACGGAATTTGTGACGAGGATACGGGAACACTTCTTGAGCTTAACACGGGCGAAATTGTAAATGCCGAAATTATTTCGGTGGAAAAGGGCGAGAAGGGGAGTCCCGGGCAGTTGAAGGGCAGGTTCGGTTACAAAACCTTGGGCGATATTGACCTTAATTGCAACGGGGGAGTTTATTCGATTCTTGAAGGTAGATTAGATACTTCCAACTTGACTGAAATTGCTCTAAAGCAGGAAATTTCAAGCGGAAATGCTCAGATTTACTGTACTGTGGACGGAGAAAAACCAAAATATTATGAATGTGAGGTTGAAATAAGAACCTCGGCATATATGTCTAAAACGCAGAATATGATTGTAACTGTAACCGATCAAAGGCTTTTAGACCTTACCGGTGGAATAGTGCAGGGAATGAGCGGTTCTCCAATAATACAAAACGGAAAGCTAATCGGCGCTCTTACCCACGTACTTGTAGACGACCCGGAAAAAGGCTACGCAATCTTTGCGGAAAATATGTTGGAGACTGCACAAGGAGTGGCAGAGGACAATAAATTGAAAGATGCATCATAAATGAAAGGACTCCATATGGAGTCCTTTCTCTATTGCATTTTTTGATATAAAGTGATATAATAAATAATGCCAAACTAATTGAATATAACGATAAAAGCATTATTACAAAGGGGATAGTGTTTCCTTTTTACGTGCTGTTATTGTGCCTATTTCGTGAATTTGATAAAAATGCAAATTCCGTCGATATGGGCATAGCAGTAATGCTTGTTATATTGAATTAGTTTGGCGACTATCGGAGTTTGCGTTTTTTGTGCGGTTACTTCGGTAGCCGCACTTTTTGTTTTTAGGGGGCTAAATCTATAATAAAATAAAAATTTTCGTTAATATATAACAGAAAGGATTAATAATATGTTTACGAGTATTGCAGTAGGTATGCTAACTAATGTTTTAAGTAGCATCATTTATGACGTGGGCAAAAAAGGAGTCGAAAGATGTATATATTCTGCATCTAAAAAAGAGTTGATAGAGCAACTGAATTTTAATTATCAAAATTCTCAGTACACCCATCAAGAAATTAAAGAAACTCTAGATATTTTGCTCGAAAACCAAAATCTAATGTTTACTTTGTTATCCAACCTTTTAAATGAGTTTGAAATGAAAACAACTGTAAATATTTACAATAATAAAATTACATTCAATGTGCCTATAAGCGATGTTTTTAAATTGCAACAAATTTATAATAGTACCGATGAAATGAATACGCAATCTAATATGGAGGAATATTCTTTAGTTGATGCTATTTCTACAGTTCCAAGCGAAGAAGAATTGCAAACTCTTATAAGTAACGTAAAGAAACATTTTGTAGTTGTTACTCCAATAAAGCCAAAATCAATAGTATTTGAAGAATGGTATAGAGTTAAATGTGGCAAAAAAGCGGTTTTCTTTGAAATAAGTAGAACGGGTTATTATTCTATTTCGCGTGCCGAAATTTACAAAGAAATCAAGCACGAACCACGGATATATGTTGTTGATACGAGGGATTTACACAATTATGCCTGTTACGAAGCAATCGAAAATCAATCGTTATCCGATGGTAATAATATTGTAATAAAGCCTAACACAGATAAGGGTTATATAATTGCTGTTAGCGGGACGTTAATATAAAGGAGTTAAAAATTATGCCTACAGAAAAGAACTTGACGGGGTATCCGTCTATAGATAAACCTTGGTTAAAATACTACACCGAAGAAGCCATAAATACCCCTTATCCTGAGTGCAGTATTTATGAGTACATTTTGGAAAAGAACAAAACGAATATGGATAAAGTATCAATACGATATTTTGATAAGTCATTTACATATCGTGAAATGTTTTCTCGAATTGATGCTGCTGCAAAAGGTTTTTCCGCTATTGGCGTGAAAAAGGGTGAACTTGTATCAATGTGTATGCTTACAATGCCTGAAACTATCTTTTCAGTTTATGCTTTAAACAAATTAGGTGCAGTATGTAATTTGATTGAACCTCGCACAAATGCGGAGTTAATAAAAGATAGGATAATAGATAGCAAATCTAAAATCCTTGTTGTAGTAGATGTTTTTCTACCTAAAATTTTGCAAATAGTTGAGCAAACCAAATTGGAACAAATTATTGTGGTTCCAATTTCTGAATCTATGCCTTGGTTAACTAAGATGGGCTTTAGACTTACTAAAGGTGGAAAAATCCCAAAAATGCATAACGATCCCAAATATCTTTATTGGTGCTATTTCTTAACAAATGGAAAAAACACAATTCCTGAGTTTGCAAAATACGAAAAAAATCAACCCGCAGCAATTATTTATACCGGTGGTACCACGGGTGTTCCAAAGGGCGCTGTGCTGTCTAACGACTGTTTTACAGCTATGGCGGTACAAGCCTTTTATGATGCCCCTACATTATTTACTAAAAGTAGATTTTTAGAAATAATGCCTCCTTTTATCGCTTACGG
>SVPL01000037.1 GCA_015065925.1 Oscillospiraceae bacterium | reverse complement strand
GAATAAGCCCAGGTCATATGCAAAAGAATTTTTGCATTGGGGCAAAGCTCTTTAAAATAACTAAGCAATGAAGCAAAATAAGGTTCAAAGGTATTTATCTGACCGCTTTTGCCACTAACCTGCTGAACGATAATATAATTCCAATCGTTAGCGGTAAGAGCTTGATATAAACTAATATTTTTAAATGTTTGATTGCCGTTAGGGTTGTGATAATCAAGGGTATAGTCAGTAGTTCCGTTAAATATGTTGCCATAGTGCCGTTCTAGAGAGCAACCGCCTATCCAGGCGTTACCTACACGCAAGTCTGTTCCGTCTGCTGCCGCGATTTTTTCTATAAAAGCGGTGCTATCTACAGAAAAACTATTACCTAATGCCAACACTTTTACAGTATCCTCGGTGCGACTGTTTTCAGATAACTCCAATGGGTTGGTTACAGTATTATCAATAGCCTTTGACAGTTTGAAATCATCAAAATAAACGGTATCTTCCGCGGGACTGAACGGAACAGAGGTGCCGTAATAAATTCTGATACCCACCTGCTCATATTTTTCAAGACCTGCCAACCACTTAAAGCGAATTGTGGTATTTTCCCAATCGCCCGTAGCCTTGATTTCTGCAAAAGCGCCCGAAAAACTTACAAAATCGGTCTTAAAGGTTTCTCCCTTGCTTGGATTCCAACCAACAAACTGTACTGCCGATAGTCGGTGCTTTTTAACATCGGTATATTCTTGCATTTTCCAGTTAAGGGAAAATTCGTAAATTTGATTTTCACGTAATAAAGATTTATTAATAGGCACAAATAGATTTTGATACATTGCATAACAGCTAACGCTTTTATCCCCCGATGCAGCATCGGTAGTACAGATAGTAGGTGCGCACCAAGTTTGTTTTAAAACGTCATTAACAACTGTTGAAGGATTGGTTATATTCTCAAAATCTTCATAGAATATAAAGTCGCTTTCTAAATCGGTAATAAATTTGGAAAGTTCTTTAGCCATAACTTTATGACCTGCAACAGAAGGGTGTTTAGCACCACCCTCAGTATTTTTTGTAACGGCAAATGAATACACGCCTTTTTCTGCTCCGCCTGATTTATTTACAGCAGACTCAACGTGAGAATTAACGTCCGCAGTCATCATATTGCAAACCCATATAATTTTAGCGGTGGGGTTTTTCTCACGCACAAGAGAAATAAAATTAACAAAACTATTTACAAGGTCATCGGTGGTTTTGTTATAATAAGCCATACGATTATAATCATTGGTGCCAAGACCTATAACTACATAATCGGGCTGACGGGCAAATTCATAAAGGGTGGTTTTGTCCTTATTATAACGCAAATACTTATAAACAGTATCCATTGAGGTTGTCTGCCAACCCCAAGAAGCGCCAATACCCTGAACAGAAACTATTGACCAATCGGCATTAAGCTCTCGTGCGGTTAAGTATGTAAGAGCATCTGTGCCATCTTGATAATATGCGGCAGGAACGTCAGAACTTGCAACCGAGTTATCGGCAAGGTTACCATAACCGCCCCACTGGGAAGCGCCAACAAATTCGATATACATATTTTTGTTTTTGGGAGCAGCTAAAAGCTCACCGCTTAAGCTAACAGACTTAATACCAACCGTTGCAACTTCAATTTCATTCTGACGGTAAATTTCAAAGGTATGCTTACCCTCAGTTAAGCCTTCAGCAATTTTAACGGTAGTATCACCAGTTTCGGTAATATGGCAAAAATCCCTTGCTTTTTTAACACCGTCAACAATAATAGTATAATAACAACCGCCAAGCTCATCGGTTCTTTTAAAGCCCAAAGCATTAAAGGTAACCGAAACATCACCGCTACAGTTGGCAACAAATTCCATACCTGTGGCAGTATAGTCGGTCATAAGAATATTATTGACTATAGTAGTTCTGCCCTGAGTTTTATATTTGCCTTCCATTTCGGGAATGGTGAAGGTTGTGACATCCGTTTCGGTTGCCAACACTCCTATAGGAAACATTCCCACAACTAATAAAATGGATAAAATAATTGACAATAATCTTCTCAATAAAATCACCTGTTTTAAAATTAATAATTTTATTCTTCGCCCATATCCATATCAAAATCATCACCTGCATATGAACCGCTTTGATGATAAATAGCAAATGAACCGGCGGGAATAATATCGTAAAATTCAAATCCCCCATCAAGAGATATTATTTTATCGCTTTCAATGGGCTTTGCCTCGGCTGTAGGAATAATCTCATCAGGATTATAGATATACCGATTAAAGCTTGTAACGTTTTTAGTTTCAAGATTAACGCTTACACTTGACGTTGTGGGCATAGTGTTAACAACCAAAATAACAACTTCACCGTTATCGTTTTCAATGGCGCTAACGTAAAGACCACCATCAACTTCATCATCATATTTTGTAACGTTTGTGGAATACACCCTTGCTGACTTATTATTCAAAAATCTGCCCAAAAGATTTATTCCGTAATAGGTAACCCTTGGGGTGTAGCTTGAATATGCAGTGTAATTTTTGCAGGGACAATTTGCTCTTGTGCAGGTTTCGCCATTCGCCTTAATAAGGGAAGGACAGGTGCCAACCGCATGAACACCGCCTATAAATTCATTAACAAGCCTACCCTCTTCAGTATGTGCTGTACCATGTGTTACGTTTGCATCCCAAAGGGAATCAAACATCTGCCAGCTTAAAAAGCGGTTTACGCCGTTATTCATACCCGTTGTAAGCCCTGCCACAAACTGAGTCATCTGCATACCTACATTATCCTGCCACTTGGCGTCATTAGCATACGCAAAATATTCATCACACCAGAATTCCATATTAGAAACTCCTGCATTATTTAAAACTTGTTTATAATATGAGAAGTTTTTATCAGCAAAGGAATATGATGCTACGGGGTCATATACGGTGTTTTTGTACCCTGCCTTAGTATCGGGCTGTGTATATTGATGCATTGCATTTACATCAAGCATATTTTCATAATCGGTACCCTTAATATTGCTATAAATATATTCTATAAAAGGTACCTTTCGATTCTGCTGAGCCTGAATTGACTGACAAGGTCCTATCATTTTATAATTATCTCTTATTCCTTCTTCTTTTAATGCATCGTGAAGCGCCATTGTAAACATCAGCCACTCGTCATAAGAGAAGGTGTTATCCCCTGCCGATTCCATTGAATAACCCGTTTCGGTAAAGGGGATTACATATTCAATATTGTTTATTCCCCGCGCCTTAAAGGCGTTCAAAGCCTGTTTTCCCCATTCGGCGTAACGGGCGGCAACCACCGAATAGTGAGCCTTTTCGGCATTGGTTAAATTAATATTAGGATAGTTTTTTATGGTGGAAATTTTTGCATCCTCACCGTAAATATCCTCACCTACACCGTGAAGATAGTCTACTTCGGTTATGGAAGAATGTCCATTTGTGCTGTAATTATTGGCATTATTATTTTTGTTATAATCGTAATAGTAAATAAAATCACGAATACTCCAACCAAGGTTAAGAGTTATTGAAATACCTCTATCTTTCAGCATATTTGCCCATTTATAAACGGCATTCATTTTAACGCTATCCCAGTCCCAACCAGAATTACTCCACATCCAATGGGAATCAAAGCGAGTTCGTACGTTGGTAACTTTACTGCTTTTAAGCCTATCCATTTCTATTGCCGCTTGTGCATCGGTATAGGTTCTGCCGTGAGAATCGGGGAAAAACGCCGTTGCGTGGTAAACGGTGGAGGAAATACCCTGAAAATTATTATAAATTGGCTCAGATGCGTTTGCTACTGTCACCTTTTTATCGGTAAAACGAGTGAGGATGTTTTTGTAAAGGTAATTTCGCACTTCTGCAGTTTCTTTATATTCTCCATTTTCATTTTTTGCAGAATATACAGTCTTAGCAACGGGATAAAGCGCCAGATCAAAGGGATTTATGTAAATAACACCCTCTTTGCCGCTAGTATCCATGTATTTAAAATATGCTCTTACCGTATAATCTTTATTCCAGTTTTCTTTGCTTATATTCACTAAAACTGCAGTGAAATCAAGGGTTGTATTATTTTCAGAAAATATTTTATCTTCTTTTGCATCAAAAGAATACGCAACGCCTTTTTTGGCGATATATTCCTTACCATCTGCTTGGTATTTGCTGTCTAAAACCAATTCATTTCCGACTAAATATTCGGTTTTTATGGCAAGAGTTCCGTATTCGGTAAATCTTAAACCGTAGTGATTATCCGCAGTTAAAAGAACCTTATCCAGACTTGTTTTGTGTCTGATTCCCTGCTTGCCCTCGGTACGGATTGCCGTACCAACCGTTTTAACAGAGGAATTTTTCAAAATATCTATAATATCAGCAGAGCCGCTCTGCTCTATAATAGAAATTCTGTTTATGTAATAGGTTTCATAGCCATTCATACGAATATTAAAATAGCCTATGCCTGTTTGCTCCGCGGTAAAGGTCATACTTACCGTAATATCCGAAGGATTAACGCTTCTTTTGAAACTCTCCAAACCAAATCCAAAAGCGGAATAAGTTCCGTTTTTGGATATAAGGCTATTTCCCGATGAATCGGTTAGTTTGAACTCTACTTTTCCATTTGAAACAACCAAACTGTTATCTGCTGCCGAACCAAAACCACCAAAAACATTCGAAAAAGAAAAGTTTATCCAATTAACCAAATTGGTATTTGTACCGCTTATCTTTTCAAAAATCACATTACCTTGGTCATCCAAAGCTATATTTTTATTATCGTCCAGCTTGGGAACTAAGGAATATAAAATTTCGCTTATATCTATATTTGCACTGACGGTATAGGTAGCGCCCCTTTTAAAATAGATAGGATTTGAATTAATAACGCTTGAGCTTTCTAACGGGGTTACCTTTAAATAGCCGTTTTCATCCGCTATACTCCCCTCGGTAGCTGCTGCCCAATCAACAACATTACCTGCTGAGTTAAGGGCTGTCCAATCGGATGCTTTATTTAACAAATCAGTCTGTACAAAACCTGTTGTGGTGTTTTCAAGCTTAAAATTGGAAATTTCCAAATAGGATTCGCTACCACTTCCTACTGTAGCGGGATTTACATAAAACTGAAGTTCGGAGTTATCTCCCGAATTAAATGTAAAGGAAACTCTGTACCAATTATTGTCATTAATAGCATCAACCGATGCCTTAACGTAGGAATTGTTTACTCTATCTTCAGCATCATAAGAACCCGCCCAGGAATATACAGCATGCACCGTCATAATGGCGGCAGGGTTAACTGTGGTATGATTTCTAAAGTTAAGTTGATTATTTATTTTAGGGGCAACACCCACAGAAGTAATTGCGGTAGAATATTTACCAATTACTCCAAGGTTAGGGGCATAATAATCGAAGGTAATACGATAATCGTTATTTTTTTCAACCGTAAGTTCTGTAACGTATGAAATACTTGCATTACAAACCATTTTTACGGTTTTAGCAGTTCTGTTATTTACAGTAGTGGCTGTTGCCTTATTACCGTTTATATTAAAGTTCTGATTAGAAATTTCTTTCGAAGAATCAAACTCATCATTAAAATAATCGGGAGTTGCCATAGAATCCTTCAAAAGGCAGAGTTCATCCAAATAAAAGGTGGCATTATCTTCAAAAACGAGGCAAAGCTTAACTGAAGAATATTCGGCGGCAAAAAATGTAAGGCTAACTTTATTCCAAACATTATTAGCAAAGCCTTCGGCAAGTTGAAGACTACCTTTATGCGCAAGATATTTTTCACCATATAAGTTTGCACCCGTTTTGATTTCGGCATTTTCGGGCACAACCATTACGGTGTTCAAAGGGCGTTCACTTTGATAATAAAAGCTGACCATATATTGGGAATTTTTTTCAAAACCGCTGAGCACACGGTATGCGGTAGAGTTATTCAAAGCCATTGCAAGTGAATTTTTACCACTTTTAGCCTTGCTGTTTGACACGGTAAAGGTATCTAAAGAGTTAGTGCTTTTCCAAATATCTTTTAAACTGGTCCCTGCGGTATAATCTTCAAAATTGCCATTTTCTAAAATATTAAAGTTGTAAAAAACGGGATAATAATCATCCTTTGTTTTACCGGTTGGTAGAGTGAATTTTTTGCTTAAAGAAACTTCTTCACCCGCTGTATTAAACCAACCTCTGAAGCCGCAATTTTCATTAGGAATAGCAGTTAATACTCCATTTTGCTCTGTATAACTTCCAAGGGAAGGGTTGTAGATATTTTCTGCCGAAACAATAGAATTCAAAATATCATCCAAAGGCAAAATACCTAAAACAAGTACCAAGGTAAGCAAAACCGATAATATTTTTGAAAATATACTTTTATTTTTTTGATTTTTAAATATCATAGTATCCATCCTTTTGAGAATACCTTTATTTCGCAAAACGCCGGGCAATCTGCTCGGCGTTTTAAGATTTTAAAATTTATTTAATTATTTGCATATGCGCTGTTATCGGTATAACCATTAGTGGCACACCACTCAGCATAGGTTGTAATAACTCCTGCGGAATCGGTAGCATCAGCAGAAATTACCTGATTTACCAAATCATTTGCAGTAGCTTTATCAGCATCTGTTCCGCTTTCTAAAATACTGTAAACAACATCAAATATTGAAACCTCTGTAACTTCGCCGTAATATACATTGCCATCGGCATCTATAGCAAAGCTTCTTACAGAATATTTATCATCAAAATATTTGGTTGCAATATTTATTAAAACTGCCGAGAATATATTTTTGTTTTCGGTCTGCTCTCTTAAAATAGGTGTGGTTACCAAAGAATAACCGTTTGTTTCGCTTGTGTTATAGGCAATACCTGTAACAACCTTTTCGGTATTAAGGGTTAAAACCGCACCTCTTTCAAGATTATCTTTGCGTATTGCAACAGCGCCGTAGGTAACAATGTTCTTGCTATCAATAGCATCACGGGAAATAGTGTTTTTAACACGAATACCCTGCTTTCTGTTTTCGGTTTTTGCTCGAACACCCGCATAGTTGCTTGTAGCAACGGTATCAAGACCATTTATAAACTTGGTAAGAAGCTCTGATGCCGCAAGATGCTGAGCCTCACTTGGGTGACCTGCGCCACCATCCTTACCGGCAGGAAGCATAAGTGCATAAACGTTGCTGTCGGTTTGTTTTGCCTTGGCAACTGCTTTTAAAACAACCTCTTCGCCGGTTAAATAATAGTCCTCATTTGCAGATGTCAAAGGCATCATACCATAAACAACAATAATTTTAGCATTAGCGTGGTCGGCACGAACGGTTGCAATGAAATCTGCATAAGTATCTGCAAGACCTTCTTTGGTAAGACCTGCTGCAGAGTTATAATATTTACTGTCATTGGTTATATGGTTAATAATTACATAATCGGCATTGGGGTTAACGGGAAGGTTGGGATACCACTTAGACATTGTTTCGGTGGTTTCTTCTGCCTTACCGCCGTAAACGGTGAGTCCAAGACCTGATTTAGAGAACACGCCAATATCTGCGCCTATATTTTCAGCCGCCATATATGCGTAGGTTTTGGTTCCATCCTCAAAATTAAATTCAGAGGTATTTATGGTTTTTACTGCGCCCTCGGTGGAAGAATCAACTGCATAACCGTCCTTAACGTATACGTAGTTAGAGAGGTCGTTATTAAAGTTAAGGTAATCGCCGCTAGCAATATTACCATAACCGCTGGAAACAGAATCGCCATAAACCTCAATATAAGGTTTATCTGCCTTTGCAACAGATGCTAAGTTGCCTTTTAACAGTACACCTGTAATAGCAAAATCCTTGCCAATAGCAGCCTCGGTAGCGCGTACTAATTTTATGGTATGCTTGTCATTAGAAAGTCCTTCGGCAACGGTAATGTTTTTAGCTATAATATGCTTTTGGTTTACGATAATATCATCCTGAGCTACTCCGTCAATCCAAAGTTTAAGACGAAGGGTGTGGAAATTATAAACGGCTTCACTATCAGCGGAATATTTTTTATAACTGCTTAAAGCAGGTAACTTAATACCAACAGCAACCTCTTTGCTATTCTCTACGTTAAACTCAATTCCGCTACCGATGTATGAAAGCTTAAAGCCCTTTGAATCCGCATCATAAGGGGTAGCGCCATATGTGTTATAAAGGGTTTCATTGGCTGACATATTTTCTGCTGAGTAGAAAATTCCCATATCCTCTAAAGTAAAATTAGCAACCTTAAATACAGCATTATTAATAGAAACAGGATTTAAATAAAATTCTAATGCTTCATTATCGCCCGAATTAAAATCAAAAGATACTGTGTACCAATTATCCTCACTGGCGGAATTAACCTGCAAATTAAAGGTGTTGTCTATAACCTTATCCTCAGCGGCATATGAGCCCACCCAAGAAGATGATGCGTGTATGGTGAAAATACCTGCGGGGTCGGTTGTAGTATGAGTACGGTAAACAACCTCTCCATTTTTTAGAGGAGCAACACCTAAAGATGCAATAACGGCTGAATAGGTGCTTAAAGTACCTATAGTTTCGGCATAATAGTCAAAGGTGAGTCTGTAAGTACGGTTTTTGGCGGTGCTGAAGCTTGAAACATACGAACCTGCATTATTACCCTTTAAAGCAATAGCGTCAACCGTCTGACCGTTCTTTGTAGCGGTGGTAGCGGTAGGTACCATCCAATCAATTACAGTACCTGCCGAGCGTAAAACTGTCCAATTATCCACATTATTAAGCTCCTTACAAGAAATATCCTCAGGTGCTTCGCCAAGATCCTTTAAAACAATATTTGCAACTGTAAATTTTGCATTATCTGTAAGTGATACAGGCTGAACATAAAATTCAAGGGTTTCATTTTCTCCTGCGGCAAAGGTCATACCTGCAGAATACCAATTATCTGCACTAACTTCGCTAACACTTGCCTTAACAGAAGTATCAAGTTCTTTATCTGCAGCATCATATGGACCTGCCCAAGCGTAATTAGCGTGAACTGTGTAAACGCTTTCAGGTGATGTAGTGCTATGAGTTCTGTAGGTAACCTCACCGTTATTTGTTTTGGCAACACCGAAAGAATTGAACAGAGAAGTTCTGCTTCCTACCGTTCCAAGATTTTCTGAATAATAATCAAAGGAAAGACTATAAATATGATTCTTTTCAACGGCAATTGCGGTAGCATAAGTTCCTGAAGCATTACCGGACATTGTGAATCCATTTACGGTTTCACCATTTTTGGTTGCGGTAGTAGCAGCGGGAAGCATCCAATCAATTACAGTACCTGCAGAACGTAAAACAGTCCAGTTTGAAGGATTGTTTAATTTTTCGGTTTCTAATTCATCTTTAGTCTTTTTTCTAAGTTCAAAATTAGCAAGAGATACATAATCGGTAGTTGAACTGCTTAAATTTTTAATATAAAACTGAAGTTCAGTATTATCGCCTGAATTAAAATCAAAGCTTACCGAATACCATTCCTCTGCCGAAGGCTCATTAATAGCTAAATGGGCGGTAGTATCATTTACTCTGTCCTCGGCGGTGGCGGAGCCTGCCCAGGAGTAAAGAGGAGTCATAGTGTAAATTGCGGCAGGATCAGCTGTTGTATGGGATCTTCCTACAAGGGTTCCATCCTTTAAAGGTGCAACACCAAGGCTTTCAATAGCGGCGGTTTTTGTGCCAAAGGTTCCAAAAACAGGACTTTGATAATCAAAGGATAAAACATATTCCTGATTTGCCTCAACCGCAAGTTTTATGGCATGACAGAAGGAAACGTATGCATTGACCTTAATAACGTCAACTGTTTCTCCATCTTTAGTTGCTGAGCCAATAGTGGTAGTACCCCAACTAATAGGTTTGCCGGTAGTTGCGTTCAGTTCCTGCCAATTTTCAGCGTTGTAAAAATCGTTGGTAACGCTTTCAGCAAAAACGAAAGTGGGCATTGCAGATATAATAAGCAATGCAACAAGTAACAAAGATAGCGCTTTTTTCATAAATAATCCTCTCTTTCAAAATCAGTAATCTATTTTATAAACTGCTTTTTTTACAGCAGTATTACAAACATTACATTCGTAACAGTTTTTATTACAGAAATATGCAGAATTTACCCAATCTGATGGAATTTTTGCATTATCTAAAATATATCCCTTGAAAAGTGAAGAATATGAAGGTTCGGTTAAATCTAAAAGATTTCCGCTAAATTTACCCCTTGCGTATGCCGCAAGAACCATTGTAGGACGGGAATGCATACGTGTGGCGAGTTTCATTTCAGTAAAATATTCTTCATATAAATAAACCTCTTCCGGTCGTATGAAATTTGACTGCATAAATTTAGTAATGCCCTTTTCAGCACCTAAGGAACTTAAAAATCTGTGGCAGGGTGCAGAAAAGCCAAGATTTACGTTTTCTATGCCGTTATCCCCAACCGAGTGTGCAATTAAGTTATCGTGAAAGGTTTGAAATGCGCAGTTTTGCATACAACCGCTATTGGCTAAAATATGTAAAGATTTGCCGTTTTTATCACACCAATTTTTAAGTTCTTTAATAACCTTGAAATTTCTGTTATATTCCTTTTGCAGATAGTAACCATCAAAGAAATCCGCCAACTGCTCCATAGCAGAAACAGAACCTATTTTCATATTAACCGAAGCCCTGATTTTAATATCATCCCTAAAAGCTTCTTTTATAATTTCGGCAATAAAGGGCGAGGTGGTTGTTATACAGTCAATATCCAACTTGTTTTTTAAAAACTCAGTGCGGGATAATATATGCTTTTTAAGTTCAAGGGAGGTAGCCCTGTCCCCATAACAATTTGCATTGTATAAAAGGGTAAGGCTTTTACCGAGTTTTTTTATTTCGCCGAGTTCTTCCAGTTGAAGATTTGCAATTTGGGCAGTTTCTTCTTCATTATCACCCTTAAGAGTAAATCTGCCGCTTGGTTCATCGGAATAGGAAAAATAAACCTCAGATACAGCATCACTATAGTTTTTACAAAGCTCGTAGGTAGAGAAAAATTCATCGGGGAGCTGATAACCAATTGAATATTTCATAGATTAAAATAGAGTCTTATCGTCATTATCCTTGGCGGCTACAACGTTTTCGGTAGGACGCTTAGAACGGTCAATTTTCCAAGGCTTAACACCTTTTTTCCTAAATTCGTTTTTGAATTTATGTGTTAAAACACCCTTGCGCTCCAAATGTATGTAGCACTCACGCATACAGCCTCTTGCGCCCTCTAATGCGTGATTATGGCGCATATAAAGCTCAAGTCCTGAACTTTTTTGAGCTGTAGACCATTCTTCACCAAGACCAACACCGTTCACGTCAAAAGGATTATATTCCACAATACCGCCACGATATGCATTATGGCAGGCGTGAACATCCAGCTTACAGAACTCAATATCATGACCTGCAATGGTTAAATGGTCGCTTTCGGTTGTGGAAATTGCGCCACCTGTACACATTCTGGCACAACTCATACATCTATCACAAATCTTGCCCTCAAAAATTGGGTCGGGCTCAATCTCCATATCGGTAAGTAAAGCAACAAAACGCTGCATAGGACCGAACTCGGGAGTGAGGAAAACCTTGCTCCAACCGTATTCACCAAGACCTGCGGCATAAGCGGCGGCACGCATATCAACCAAAATATCGGGTGCAGGCTTACCCTCAGCTACGGGAAGCGAAATAAGAGGAGGATTTTCCACCCTTAAATCGGAAAATTCGGGAGCATTGTTTCTGAAGCTGATATTGGGAACAGGCACGGCTTCATAACCCTCATCCTCTAAAAAGCAGCAAAGCTCACGCAAAACAATAGGACCGTAAACTTCATTTATACCGGCATATCCCATTGCGGTGTAGTTACAAAAATAGGTGCCTTCTTCAATGCCTCTAAAATAACCACGAGGTATACGAAATGCGAGAACAATACAAGTTTTTGCATCGGGGAAAATATAACGGGGATCCATCTGCTTGGGAGCACCCTCAAAACGATCCATAGATGCAAAACCGCAAAGGTCGGCACCTATTTGTTTAGCATACGAACGAATTTGTTCCTTATCCATTTTAAAACACTCTTTTCTTATTTTGTTGAAAATGCAATTACTCCCTTTGCGGGAATATTGTATTTAATATTATTTGTTGCATTTTTTATGGTTAAATCTGCCTTTAAGGATGGTATGTTTTCTTCACACACAACCTTTTCGGGATTATAAATATAGCAATTAAGGTCTGCAGAAATAGATTTTTCAAAGGTTATTTCAAAATCTTGATTTTCATCAGTTTCATTAATAAGCAAAATTGTAATATTGCCATCAGAATTCTCTACCATTGCTCCCCTGACAATGCCTTTTTCTACACCCTTATAGATCTTCGAATTGGAGTCGCCGTTAACTAATGAGGTTATTCGCATTGCAAAATATGCAGGGTACGGTACTTTTGAACGAAGAAGACAGGGCATTACTCCATAACGGTGGTCACCATCATAAAACCAATCTGAATTGCTGATATGATTGTTAGGCCATTGTTGATCAAACAGAGTCCACATAAAGGAATTTTGAATACCGCAATTTAAAAAAGCAATTCTGGCCGCGGCAAGGTTTGTACCGTGAATTGGTTCACTTGGAAGTGCTACCTTATTGCTTACTTTAGCACCACGACAATTATATTCATCATACCAAAGGGGAGTATTTGCCCCTAAAAGATTTATTTTATCCTTAGTGTCAGCGCACCAAAAATCATAGTAGTTATTAGCGGCATATTGATTTGTAATTGGAAATGCTAACCATTGATTTAAGTCTAAATCCGCCCCATTACTTCCACATAATTTAAGTGTAGTTTCACCTATAAAGAGGTCAAACTCCTCGCCCTTAATATCGGCGAAAAATCCAATCAAGGCATCCTTAACATCATTCGGAGCAGTAAATTTAAAATTAACGGTTTGCCACGCCTTATCCAGCCGTGCCGCCTCCAGCATTACAGTAGAAAATCTATCCAATCGGTCGGTAGGTACACCGCCTGAACCAAACACACCTTTTGTTTCGGGATTACGTCTAAAAGCACCCGCTAAAAGGTAACCGCTAATACTTTTATAATCATTTACTTGAAGGTTTATTTTAAAACTTAATTCATACTCCCTGTCGGGAATAAGTTTTACGGGGCAACTCCATCTGCCACCTGCAATATTAATCCATTTAATATCGGCTACGCTTTTATCAACCAATGCCTCGGTTAACGTTTCGGAATAATTGTGCGATGAATAAAAATCAACCACATCGGGATGATTATCATACATCCATTTCATCATTTGGGCATTACAGGTGCTACCCTCCTGAGGGCCTACGATTTTAACCAAACCATTAAGTTTGTCATTTTTCAACTGTTCTGCAACTGCTTTTGTTGCTCGATACCAAGCCTCGTAAATGTTTGGCACCTCTTTTGGTAAAGCCCCTGCGCCTCTTTGAGGTTCTGTAAACAAAAATAAATATTTTACATTGGTTAAACCTTTTTTGATTACTAAATCATAAACACTATCGGAAACCCATTTGGCAAAATTTTCTACCGATGCCGCCCAGTCGCCCTCAACCGTAAAAGGGGATTTGCCGTTCCAACTGTTGGAAAGAATATCACCGGGCAAGCACCACCCTGCATTAAGCCCAACATCAATTTCCCTTACCTTCATACGTTCTACCCATTTGCAAAAAGCAAGATAATCGGGTGAATTTTCCCAATCCCAACGTTCATTTTCAAAATCGTAGGAATACCATTTATAAAAGGTACGGGCAATTTTAATGTTTTGATCTTTAGCGCGGTCTGCTTCAAGTTCACAAAGTTCTTCGTTTAAAACTCTTCCGCTATTGTCACTAAGACCTGCAAACCCGTGATACACGGCGTTAAATCCATAAAAATTTTGCTGAATAGGATTATGATTCAAAATATTGATTGTATTCATTAATTAGCTCACCAAAAAACATTTTTATTTATTATAATAAATAATAAATAACATTAAAACTTAAAAAACAAGCGTGTTTTTGGTAAAAAATGACACAGATGTTTTTTGAATATAAGAAAAGTAAAAAGCAATAAGTAACCAGCTAATTGGCTACTTATTGCTTTTTATCAGGGAGATATATGAAAAAGACAAAATCAAAATGAGTGTTGCTTTTTGCTTAGTAAAAGCAAAGAGGCAAAAGAAGTAATTATTAAAATTAATGAAATAACAACTCCGTTATTATCGCCCGTTTGAGGATAAGCCCCGGTTTCCCCATCTTGCAATATGTTTTCAAAACTATCCGCATTTACATAAGGCACGTTAGAATAGGAAATTTCAACACGATTGTTTATGTTTTCCGAGTATCCCATACTGCGTTCATTACCAACAATAGAGAAGGTTTTAAACACATGCATATCACTATAGGTTACGCCTTTTTCTTTAGGTTCAAAAATTAAATATATTTTTGTTCTTTCAGAATCGGTTAGCACAACACCGCCCAAACGCTTATTATTTTCAATTTTGTATTTTTTAACTACATCTGTTCCTTTTTCATCAAATGAAACAGTTAGTGTTCCGCTACCGCTAACAGTTACACCGTACGTATACTGTACACTGGGAGCAACATCATACTCGAAAACTGTTTTCTCATTAAGGCTATCACTAACAGGATAATCGCTTTCTAAAACAAGATTATACATATCCTCACAGTAACTAAGATCGGTTTCCTTAATTAACCCTGCAGGTAATTTTTCAAAGGTGACGTTATCAACCCAAAAGCTTGGATGCATACTATCTGCGTTTACTGCAAAGGTGGCTGTTGTTTGCGCCGGACCTGTAACAAACTCAATTGTATATTCGGTCCAATCTGTTCCAACCATTTCAGTGTATGGAATATCAATTCTAATTCCGTTACGTGATACACCCGAGCCTCTAAAATCAGCAAATACACGTAAAATCTGTGATTTAGTAAAGGCGGAGTTTACAAATTTCATATCAGAATCGTTACACTTTATCCACGCGGAAAATTTGTAATAGGTATTGCCGGTTACAGGAATTGTAAAAAGTGGATCCTGCATTTGCGAAACGGTGGTCCAACCGGTAAAGGTGGCGTTAGAATCAGCGGAAGAAGGACGCTCTTTAAAATACATTGCCGTTGTATCCTTACCGTCTACACCTTTGGTAGTTTTAAAATCTATGTATTTACTCTTTAAATGGCTGTAATAACTTTTATCAAGCTCAAAATCAATTACTGTTTTATTCTGTGGACCTGTATAAAGGGGCACTGATTTTTCAATCTGAACCTCATCAATATAAAGTTCAGGATACTTTTCACCTACGTTGAAATAAAAAGCAATTTCAGCCTGATTCGAAGCGGTAGTAAATCTAAATGTGTATTCCGCCCATTCATTAAGCGGCATATCTGAATACTCAATATAGTTGTAACTACCCGCTAATTTGTTATCATAATATCCGTACCAATCACCATAAAGCAAAAGTTTTGCTGTGGTTTCGGTATCGGTAGTTCGTTTTGCTCTAACGGTTACGCAGTATCCAACGTTTGGCTCTACCGCTGTTCTAAAATACGGGTCATTACGTTTAGAATGAATATTAGCAAAATTAAGTGCGGTTACCTTTGTTGGATCGGCAGTTACAGTATGATCAAAAGCGGGAATATACAACGTAGCGCCGTTATTGCCGTATCCGCCTGAGGGCAGACGTTTTACATACTCAGCGTCACTTGTAATAATATTTTCTTTCTCCATATCTATAAGGCGATAGCCATTTTCATCAAGCTTTGGAGCATCGCTTTCTATGAAACCACCGGGGAGATGGCTATCAGGTATACTTTCAACCTCTTCTAACTCAAAACCGTCAACGTAAAGTTTTCCGGCTTCGGTAGTATAAGAAATAAGCAAATATAAATTACTAAGTCCATCTTTAACAGAGAAATAAACTTCTGTAAAACGCCACTCATTTTCATTATAAGCATTAGCGTTTAATCTACCGTATTTTGAATTGGTTTTATAAACACCATCTTCAAAACGATATCTGCTCGGAGTTAAAATTGAATAAGCATCAACTGCAATAAAACCGGTTTTTAAATCGGAATAGGTTAAACTACTGTCAGCGGTTATTTTGCTTTGTGTGAATTCAGGATCAAAAATACCAACGAATTTCAAAATGTCAGCACTAGCGCTTCCGCCTACTGGCTTATAAGCAAACTTAAGTTTGTAGGTTGAATTGGTTTTAAGATCAGGTAGTTTAATATGCGAGGTTTGATTGGGATTATTTATAAGCAAAGAAGAACCGTTATTATTTTGGGTTTCTTTTTCGCTACTAAACTTAGCCCAAGTAATAACCTCCTTACCCGTTGCCACGGTTGTATCACTAATACCATCGATTAAGATGTTTTTGCAAGGGCGAGTGGTGGATAAATTAACCGAAACGCCCCAATTTTCGGGTGTTTCAAAATAATTATCGGGAACAATTTGCTGAACGGGTGGTGCAACAATTTTTTGAATGTTAAAATTAGCAAGATACATTGGATTTGCCGCATACTGTGTAGAGGATGCCGAAGGAATTACGAAAAATTGAAGTTCGGTATTATCACCCGAATTAAATTCAAAACTAACAGACGACCAATCGATAGAATCGCCAACGCTACCGGAATTATATAGGTCGCCCGACGCTTTATAGCCTATTTCGCCATTTTGAATTGTTGCAATACCAACAGTTTTAAAAGCTTTAGGACCGAGCACACTTCCACAGTATTCAAAGGAAATACTGTAATTTGTATTTTCCTCCACTCTAATCTTGGTTGCAGTAACCAAAGAACTCATACTGTTAATTTTTATTGCAGATTTTCCGTTATAAGTAACACTTGACGGTGCGCCCCACCATCCGTTTAATATGTTTGAACCATTGTAAGTGCCCCAATTTTCTGCTTTATTAAGATAGCTGGAATCGGTATTAACTTCTAATTTTTCAATAGCAAAATCTGCAAGATAAAGAGGATTTGCCGCATATTGTGTAGATGAAGCCGAGGGGTGAACAAAAAACTCCAATTCACTATTGTTTCCCGAATTAAATTCAAAAGTAAAAGTGTTCCAATCCGCAGTTTCACCAATTGCGCCGGAAGAAAAAATATCACCTTCGGTTTTATAAACTATCTCACCGTTTTGAACTGTAGAAATACCCACGTTTTTTAAAATTTTAGGTGTTAAAGTACCACCGCAATATTTAAACGAAACAGAGTACAAAGAATTTTTTTCAACCGCAAGTTTGGTTGCGGTAACCAAGGAACTCATACTATTGATTTTTATTGCTGTTTTTCCTTTATGCGTAATGGTATTGGGCGCTCCCCACCAACCGTTGAGCACATTTTTATTATTATAAGTACCCCAGTTTGCAGGATTATTTAAACTTTCGGAATTTGACAGTACTATATCATTTGCAAATACTGATGAAGAAAGGGCGGCAGAAAAAAGCAAAATCACAGAAAGTATTATACATATAATTTTTTTCATTTTAGTCCCCCCTAGTCCTTAACGGTAGTGTAAACAACAACGCTGTTAGACGGAATAATATCAACCATACGGTCGCCTGAGGTTGATAAAATCTTATCGTAGGGTAAAATCTCTGCCTTTGCAGTGGCTACAATTTCTCCCGCCTTATAAACGTGACGATAGAATTTTTGTTTGCCTATGTTCTTCTCAAATTCAATAGAAATACGGCCTTCGTCATTTTCTAAATTAGAGATACATATACTCCAATTACCGTTTTTATCCTGTTGAGTACCCGCATTAAAGTACTCGTATTCACATTCCGTTTTATAAACCTTAGCGTTGTTACCGAAATATTTTGTAAGCAACGAAACGCCATAATATGCGCTTTGCGGAATGGTGCTATGCATAAGACTAGGTACGTATCCATAAGCGTGAAGACCGTTTTCAAAACCATCGGTATTAGTTGTTGTATTATTTGGCCATTGTTGATCAAACAAATACCACCACAACACATTTTGAACGCCACGGTTCATAGTATCGGCAAAATAACTTCCTGCGTGCAAGCCTTCAAAGGGAATATCTTCGTCGCTGTAATTAAAGATATTATTACCGCCTGTTCCCTCGCCATGAAGATTGGTTTCATCATACCAGAACTTCTTGCCTATATTATGTGCCATATCAATTCTTTCTTGAAGCATATATTTATTATCTACAACGTCCTTTACTGTGTCTACCGCCACAGATGAAATAAGCGGATAAGAATGCGATGAATAAATATCTATATAATCATAGGCCTTTTTAATAGCAAAATAATAAAGAGGTTCCATTCTTGTGTTGGGATCTGCTGATTCACGAACTCTGGAACAATTAGGGCCAACGGTTTTATAAAGACTTCTTGTTCCGTTTTTTACCAATTCGTTATGAATGGCACGAGTAGCCTTTAACCAAAGGTCAACATGGGGTTCTAGATTGTAAGAATCTTCAATATTGGTTGCTTTTAATTTTTCAACGTTTTCCTTGCCCATTTTTTCATCGTTCGCGCCGGGTTCGGTAAACATAACAAGGTAATCAATATTATTTATTCCGTGAGCACGGAACTGATTAAGGGATTCTGCCATCCATACGGCGTGATTTTTTATTGTTGTATCTATGTCACCTTCAACAAAACTAGCGCTCCAAGGAACCCAATAATTTTTGTTATAGCAGCCGTCAATTGCCCAGCCCGTATTACAAGCTACAGAAATGCCGCGTTTTTGCATTTCAAGCATCCATTTGTAGACTGCTTTCATATCATCGCTTTCCCAGTTGAATTCACCTTTCTCAGCATCAAAAGCATATTCTTCGTTATAATAGGTACGAACAATTTTTACACCCATATTCTGAAGACGATTAAATTCCAGTTGTGCTTGAGATTCAGTATAATTTCTGCCAAACTCATCATTTATGTATGTAAAGCAATGATATACGTTGTTAAGACCTAGAAAATCATCTTCAACAGGTACAGATGCATTGCGAACCGTTACTGTTTCTTCAAAATATGCAGATTCACTATCATCGTATTCGTTTTCTTCCCAATCGTCTTCCTCATAAATTTCCTCATCGTATGGGAATTCTCCCTCAGAACTATCAAGCTGTTCCTCGCCCGAAGAAACATTTTCTTCTGCCGATGAAATATACGAAGAAGTTGACTCGGCATTGTTGCTTTTACACCCCGTTACGGAAACGGCTACTGCAACCGAAATAACCAAAATTATAAGTTTTATAAAAAATGAGTTTTTCAATCTTTTTCCCCCATTTCAAAATATATCATAATTATATCACACAAAAAATTCGCTGTATTCCTAAAAAGCAAGATTTTTATTGGTAAAAAACAACACATATATATTTTAAAAAACCTTTAAGGCAAAGTGCTTAAAGGTTTTTTGTGTTTTAATAAATATTTACTGCCTTTGGCTTCGATATTTTGAAGGAGTTATACCATAATATTTGGTAAAACTTTGCTGAAAATGTTTATAATCAAAAAAGCCTAATTTTTCAGCTATTTCGCTAACCGAAAGAGAAGGGTCATCCAAAAGAGAAATAGATTGTTTGAGTCTAACTCTAATTAAGAGTTGTTTGAAACTTTTTCCGTATTGTTTAACCAAAAGTCTATTTATATAGGTTGAATGAAAGTGGAATTTTTGTGATAATTCCTCCAAGGTTAACGCCTTGTTGTAATTGTTACAGATATATTTATAAATCTGCACCGCTTTAGGCTCTATTCCCGGTTTTGAATCTAAAAATTCACATATCATCTGCATAAAAATTCCCGAAAGAGCCACCGTTCTTACCGATCTGCGCGGAGTTACTGCAAGATGCTTTTCTACCAAAATATTGGCTAGTTCAAGTATTTTTGGGGTAATATCTAAAACAAGATAATCTCCCTCGCCGAAAAGGTCGGACCAATCTACCTTTTCGGTTATTTGAGTTTTATTGAAAACCTCTGTAAAATGGGAAAGAGAAATATCGTAATGGGTATCATTATTCATTGTCCAATCGAAGTTAACAACTATCATTTTTTGACCGTCTTCCAACCTAACGCGGTATTCTGTATCAGGTGGAATAAGGTAGGCTTTTGCCGCTGACAGAGGGTGATAATCCCCCGCTACTTCAACTGAACCGCCGTTTTTAAGGGGGATTAATAACCGATGGTCATAAGATTTTAAAAATCTTTCTTGAACCATATCAAAGGCAATACCGGTTCTTCTTACAAAGGGATGAATATCTGATAATTTTAGTTTCATTTTTATCCCTCACTTAAATCAAAATATTAGGTAAAAAATAACACCATTCTTTTGTTAGTATAACACACAATGCAATATATTGCAACATCAAAAAAATGCATTATGTAACCATTTCGCAAAAAGCATATCATCATTACAAAGTTTTTTAACCAATTTATATTATAACAATAATTGCAAAAATGCTCCATGCTATGATTACGCGAGAGATTGAGTGGTTTTGCTCCTACTCCGCCAAAAAATATTTTTATCCAAGCCGAAGGCTTGGTATGTAATCTCGCATAGGCGAGGATGTAATCAGTTCGCAACGCGAACTGTATGTCATCAAAGCGAAGGCTTTGTATGCTTCTTACTTCGGCTTGATTACATACGCAACTTCCGTTGCAATTACATACACGGCTTTGCCGTGATTTTTGATTATTTTGAATTTATCTTTACCTATATTGTTTTTATCTGTTGTAATACCCCTTCATTTATGTTAAAATATAAACAAAACTTTGGGTGCATAGCTCTACAAATACAGTGCGCTGTTTTTGGAATTACCCAACACTTAAAGGGGAGGAAAACAAATGACATACCAAGAAATACAAAGAGAATTTAGCGACCACCTATTTCTTTCATATAGGGAAATAGGCGGTAGCAAAAAGCTTGTTGGTGATATTATTGTTATTGTATTTTTTGTTGACGACAACCAAAGCTCCTGGACCGAGGAGGCAAAAAAACAGTTTATTGAAAAGCATAATTCGGCAATGCAAATTCTTTTAAGGTTGGCTAAGAAAAATGGAGTTAATCTTAAAATACGAAACGCCTATGGCGATATTACAATTCCCCTTAACTGCACCAAGGACAATTATTTAGAGTGGAGCGATTCTGCCGTAAAACGGTATAACGCAAGTAATATTAATGAATACCAAAAAATATATAAGGATTACTATAAATGTGATGAATGTCCCATACTGTTTGTCTTTAATAAGTCCTTCAGAAGCTGTGCCATTTCGGTTAATCCCCTTACACAAAAGTATGCAGAGCTTTCAATTATTTCTTACGACTGTCGCACAGGCTCAATAATTCACGAGCTGCTTCACCAATTTGGCGCCGCAGATTTATACTTCCCCTCTGAGCTTAAAGCTTTGGTTCAAAAAATGAATTATGAAAGCATAATGCTAACCTCCTCACAGCATTATATAGATTCTCTTACCGCATATTTAATAGGCTGGAAAAACGAGGTTAACGACTCTGCCGCAACCATTCTGCGAAAAACAAGCCACTACACCTTCGACCTTCTTTCAGACCTTATAGAGCAAGAATGGAAGAATACATAAAACATTAAAAAGGATATAAAAAAAGAATACCCTATAAATTGGGGTTTGAAACGCGTGGCGTTTCATCCATGCACGCGAATGTATAAACCCATAAATCGGGCGATTAATAATCCCGCGGGCGTGGTTTGTGGCATCCAATAAACCCCAATTTATCGGTCAAGAAAACAATTCAGCATTCATAATTCTGCCTTCAGCATTTTTGAAACGCCGCGCGTTTCTCTCACAAAATAGTAATTTTGCCTATAATTTAAATTTTTTGTATAAAAAAATTAGGTGCGTTTTTTATTGACAATTGAATGGTAAAATATTATAATATATTAAATATAATAGGATGTTTATAACATAAATTTAAAAGGAGAGAGAAATATGGCATTTTATTATTCTGAACCTTCACGCACCTTTAACGAGTATCTTTTGGTACCGGGTTATTCTTCATCCGAGTGCGTACCCGCAAATGTTAGTCTTAAAACCCCTTTGGTTAGATATAAAAAGGGCAAAGAGGAATGTCCCCTTAGTATGAATATTCCTATGACCTCTGCTATAATGCAGTCGGTTTCGGGTGATAGACTTGCTGTTGCCCTTGCCAGAGAAGGCGGCGTTTCCTTCATATACGGCTCTCAGTCCATTGAGGATGAAGCCGCTATGGTCAGCAGGGTTAAGAATTTCAAGGCAGGCTTTGTTGTAAGCGGTTCTAACCTTCGTCCCGAGGATACCCTTGCAGATGTTTTAAAGCTTAAGGAGCAAAACGGATATTCCACCGTTGCCATTACTGATGACGGCACCTGCTGCGGTAAGCTTTTGGGTATTGTTACAGGTCGCGATTACAGAGTTAGCCGTATGGCGCCCGACACCAAGGTGGCTGAATTTATGACTCCCCTTGAAAAATTAATCACAGCCCCCGACGGCACCTCATTAAAGGAAGCAAACGACATTATTTGGGACAACAAGCTCAACTCTCTCCCCATTATAGATAAAGATGGCAAGCTTTGTCATTTTGTTTTCCGTAAGGACTATGAGTCCCATAAGGACAACAAATTAGAGCTTTTAGACTCCAACAAGCGCTATGTTGTAGGCGCAGGAATTAACACCCGCGACTATGCCGAGCGTATTCCCGCCCTTATTGAAGCAGGCGCAGATGTACTTTGCATTGACTCCTCTGAAGGCTTTAGCGAATGGCAAAAACTAACCATTGCTTGGGTTCGCGAGCATTACGGCGATAGCGTTAAAATCGGTGCAGGTAATGTAGTAGACGCCGAAGGCTTCCGCTTCCTTGCCGATTGCGGCGCAGATTTTATTAAGGTTGGTATTGGCGGCGGTTCCATTTGTATTACCCGTGAAACAAAGGGTATTGGCCGCGGTCAGGCTACCGCTTTAATAGAGGTTTGCAAGGCTAGAGACGAATATTTTAAAGAAACAGGTATTTATGTACCCGTTGGCTCCGACGGCGGTATCGTTTATGACCATCACCTGACCTTGGCTCTTGCTATGGGCGCGGATTTTGTAATGCTTGGCAGATACTTCGCCCGCTTTGATGAGAGCCCAACAAACAAGGTTAGCATTGGCGGTACATACTACAAGGAATACTGGGGCGAAGGCTCCAACCGTGCAAGAAACTGGCAGAGATACGACCTTGGCGGTGACAAAAAGCTCTCCTTTGAGGAAGGCGTTGACTCCTATGTGCCCTACGCAGGTAAATTAAAGGATAATGTAGCAATCACCCTTAGTAAGGTTCGTTCCACAATGTGCAACTGCGGTGCGCTTTCTATTGAGGAGCTTCAAAATAAAGCTAAAATCACACTTGTTTCGGCAACAAGTATTGTCGAAGGCGGCGCCCACGATGTCATTCAAAAGGACACCACAGTTAGTGTAATTAAATAAATTCAGGCTCTTTGTCAATAGTTTGGATAAAAAGGGGCTGCCTCATTTTTTGTTAATGAGACAGCCCCTTTTTTTGGCTAGTTTGGACTTAATGACACGGATTAAATATACCTAAAAACTGAGGATTATTGATATAAAATTCAGAATCCCCAAGTAAAAACAAATATGTACGCTATAATTGTGAGAAATAATCCTAAAACAAAAAATATTATTGGTAATAAATTAATTATTCTAAACGAAATATTATGATTTATTTTTTTATAACTATAAAATGATATCGACGATGCAATGGCAGATATTAAAGCCACAATATTTAAAATTGGCAATAAAAGTAAACCCATAAGAAAACCAAACAAATTCCACGCAGGCCACAATCCAAAAATGTTGAAAACTGCCTCTATTAAAATCAGAACAAAAACAACTCCAAAAACAATTCCGTTGATAGTAGAAAAAATTTTATTGTTCTTCATAAAATCACCAACCTTTAAGTGTATTATAGCATAAAAGCGGCGAAGGGGCAATAATTATTCATTATTCATCAGCGTAAGCGACTTCAATATTCATTATTCATTCGAAAATTCGTTCCCTGTTAATGAATAATGAATGATGAATAATGAAAAATGAATAATTGGGGCGAAAATCCGCCCTCTTACGAGAACGGATTTTTGGGAGTTTTGAACTTAATGGCACGAATGAAAGGGCTCTGAAAACCTGATTTTCTCACCAATTATTTTATCTTATCAACTTTACAAGAATATCTATTGAAAATTTCACTGATATCCTCATAAGAGTTGCTATCATTTAATAAGAGAAATTGTCCATTTGCATATCCAGACTTTGTAAATGTTACAGCAATTGGTATGCCTTCCTCAAAAACATATAAATACGCAATACTTTTATCTAATTCTACATCTTTGTCATATTTTGTCGCAGTCAAAAGCGAGCACAAAGCCATTGTGTTTGTACCGCTTTGAGCATTGATTGAACTAATAATCGAACTAAGGGAAACTCTATGATCCAACTGTTCTTTTAAATTATCCGAAAGCTTATCATAACCATCTATGTTTTCACTGCCTAATTTTGATAAAACATCTTTTGCGTTTGGAATTTCAACAGAATAAACAGCTATCGGCGAATCATAATCCGTTGCTTGAAATTTTACAATTTCATCTTCGAATTCAATAGTAGCATAAAGAGAAATATACTCATCTGAATAGGTCATTTCTTGCATAGTTTTAGTAACTTCTATTCCCAAATCAAATAAAGCCTCTTCATTATGAGAATTATGACTTTTGCCACAAGCAGTCATAGCTAAAGCTAGCAAAAAAGCAAAAATAATAATACTAAATTTTTTCATATAATTCACCTCTTGAGTGTATTATATGCTTGTGTCAAGTTAGGAACAAATTCGCCGTAGATATGAATCTACAACTTTAATAAAAGCTTCTGCATTTTCCGAATACAAAGCATGTCCGGCATTTTTTACAACACTAATTTCATTGCCCAAATTGCCCAAAAAATCTTTTTGTTGTTGCTTACAACAGATAGGATCGTGATCGCCAACAACCAAAAGTGATGGTACATTTATCATTTGTAATTGTAAAGTATAATCGAAATATATGTCTTGTTCATCAAATATTTTTCGTTGCTGCGCAATTCCCTTTTTCCAATCATCTTCAGTTGCAGAAACTGTTAAAATCGCTGATTTCACCTGTTCGGTTAATCCTACCGAATAATAAATTTTTTCTCTAAGAACACTTGGCATTTGAAATAAATATCTAATATATGTTTTTTCATCATCTGTTTTAAGACATTGGTTTATACTATTTTGAATTTGAGTATCAGTACTATTAGAGAGTTCTTCAAGACACAATTTAAAAACATTGCGCATAGATAATTTAAAATTAAACGACGGACATATGTATATCAATGAATGAATATAAGCAGGGTATTTTATAGCATATCTCAAAATAAGCTGTCCACCATAAGAATGTCCACACAGAACCATTTTTTGTATTCCAAAATATTCTCTAATATCTTCAATATCTTCAATTAACTTATTAGAAGTAAAACAATCATTGGCTTCGTCAGAACGCAAAACCCCACGTTGATCGAACATAATTACATTAAATCTTTTTGATAATTCTAAAGCCGTATATCTAAAATCCCAACATCCTTGACCTGGACCACCGTGAACATATACTAATGTAGTGTCAAATTCGCTATTGATACTATATTCGGCAAATATCTTTGTGCCATCTCTCATTTTGATATATTCAATTGTCACTATTTCACCTCATAAAACACAAAAATTTTAAGGATTTTGCGAATCGGAAAAACTATGAGGAATAATGATTCCTCAACTGCATAATTTTTTCTTTTTAGCTCACACTTTCAGTGCGTATGACAAAAATCATACCTTTATATAAGAAATCATACCATACTTCCCCTTGTTTTGCAAGGTTACATTAAAGTATAGTATGACAGTTATTCCTGCCTTGCCTTATTAGTTTTGATAAAATTAACAAGGTGCGGATACATTTGTCCCTATTGTAACACAAGCATAGCATAAAAGCGGTGGAGGTGCAATACTTATTCATTATTCATCAGCGTAAGCGACTTCAATATTCATTATTCATTCGAAAATCCGTTCTATTTAATGAATAATGAATGATGAAAAAATGGATAGTGAATAATTGGGGCGAAAATCCGTCCTCTTTCGAGAACGGATTTTCGTTTGGGTGTGGGGACAGGACTTGAACCTGTTCGCACAAACGCTTTGCGTTTGCTTGCCCTCTTGCGGTGCCCGACAATGCGCTCACTTGGAGCGTGGCGCATTAGTCGACCGCGGCGCCAACCCGCCCTCCCTTCCTCGTCCACCGGACGCGGTCGGGCGCGTTGCCCCGGAAACCCGTCGGCCGCAGGTTCAAAATACAATCTCATAACAAGAAAAAACCTCACTCCCAAATGGGAATGAGGTTTTTTTGGGAGTTTTGAACTTAATGGCACGAATGAAATGTGCCTGAAAACTGAGGATTTTCTATATTTTTTCTACAAATTCAATCAATTGTTTTAAATTTGTGATTTTCCATTTATCATCATTACTACCATCACGGTCAAGCCAAAAAGATGTAAAGCCTTGCTCTCTTGCTCCATCTGCTTCCGGTTTATAATCATCAACATAAATACTTTCTTCTGCTGTTACACCTTGTGCAGTTAAAGCAGCATTAAAAATAATCGGGCTTGGCTTTCCCGCACCAACTAAAGAACTTGCAGTAAAGGATGTAAAATACTTCGCTATGCCTAATTGCTGTAAAGTATATTCAAGAGACGGTGAAGTATCACTAATAACGCCCATTTTGTAACCCTTGCTTTTAAAATATTCTAATACTTCTATCGTTTCAGGGAAAAGCTTTCTATCTCCATTACACCACAATTCATTAAATAACATCTCTGCGCGCTCTTCAACGTCTTGCTCAATACCCTCTTCGATGAGTAAATATCTATAATATCTTTTAAAGAAATTACGTTCATCTTCAAGTGTTTTATACCAAGGCTTTTTACCTTTACTTGCCAAATTAAAAAGTGTCATCATTTTTTCATAAGATAATTCAAATGGTTCCCCAGACCACTTGCTAATTTGATTATCTCGCCAAATTTCTTTTTCTTTACAAAAATAAGTTATTGTTCCGTCTCTATCAAAGAAAATAGCCTTATATTTCATCAATATACCATCCTATAAACATATTACATTTTAATTATAACATAAAACATCAAAATATCTATATAAATAATTAGATTTGTCCCTATTGTGCCTCAACCATAGCATAAAAGCTCAGACAAATCAATGCGAAGCATTGTATATCATCAATTCCGCAGGAATTGCATATCATCAAAACTTTAGTTTTGTATATCATCAAGCCGACAAATTTTTAATGCACACCTAAAGGTGCGATGATATACGCCGCATTTGTGCGGCAATGATATACACGACTTCGTCGTGATGATATACCAAACCTGTCGGCTTGGATAAAAAAACACTCGTTCTTTTGAACGAGTGTTTTTTGGTTGCGGGGACAGGACTTGAACCTGCGACCTCCGGGTTATGAGCTGATACAATAAACCCGACCTTGCTATACCAATACTAGCTAGGTTGGGTGTTATTATCTCAAAACCGACTATCTAACCGACCGTTATTCCCAAAAGCCGACTCTTTAAATTTAAGTTCAAGCTCGCTTCAGCATTATGGAATCTAAGGTTTCTGCGGCGGCTATATCCATCTCGGGTAAAACGTGGGTATATGTGTTTAAAGTTATATTTACGTCTGCATGACCTAGCCTTTGTTGTACCACCCTTGGATTAACACCTGCTTGAATAAGTGCGGTTGCATTGCTATGTCTTAAATCGTGCAAACGTATTCTAGGTAGGTTGTTACGTTCAAGAAAACGAACCCATTTTCTAGTCATTGAATCAGGGCAAAAAGGTGAGCCATCCTCTTGACGTATTACAAAACCTAGATTTTGGAATCCTGTAGTTGGATTTGCAAGCCTTGGTATCTTCTTCGTGCTTGGAGCATACCCATTTGACTCCACCGCTTCGAACCTTACGGCGATAGAAAGAGCCGCATTCGGAACATCGAATGCGGCTCGTAAGTGG
>SVPL01000036.1 GCA_015065925.1 Oscillospiraceae bacterium | reverse complement strand
ATTTTGCGGTTGATTATTGCAAAAAACATCCTAATATAAATGTTCTTTCATTTAGTATGGGTGACGGTGGCAGAAACCATTGCGAATGTGAAGAGTGCAGAAAAAAATATCCTTCCGACCATTATGTAGATATGCTTAATATGTTGGATAAAAAGCTTGAAAAAGCAGGACTTCCTACCAAAATAAAATTTTCAGTTTATGCCGATACCCTGTTTGCCCCCAAGCAGGAAAAACTTAATGATAGCGGTCGCTTTATTCTTGGTTTTGCACCTATTGCCCGTTCCTACTCCAATTCCTATGATGAAATTGATTTAGATAATCTCCCTGAAACTGCACCCTTTGTGCATAATAAGGATATGCTTCGTAATACCGTTTTCCTTAATGTTGCCTACCTTAAAAAGTGGCAGGAAAACTATAGCGGAGACGCCCTTGTTTTTGACTACCACCTTATGTGGGATCATCATACCGACCCAGGTTATTACAACACTGCAAAAATCTTGCACAGAGATATTGTAGCCCTTGAAAAAATCGGTCTTAACGGTGTGCTTAGCTGTCAGCTTCTTCGTTCATCCTTCCCAACTGGACTTTTACAGTACGTTCAGGCATCTACCCTTTGGAACAAAAGAAGAAGCTTTGAAGAAATTAAAGACGAATACTTTATTACCGCTTTTGGTGAGCAGGCAAAAGAAGTAGAGAAATATTTAAGCACAATTTCCGACCTTGCTTGTCCCGCATTTGTAAGAGGTAAAATTATTCCGGGTTACCCCGATTTTAGTCGTGAAGAGGTTACCACCCGTTACACAAAACTCAAAGAGGTTGTTAAAAACTTTACTGCCGAATTCATTGAAAAATATGAATCAACCTCAATAGAGTGGCAGTATTTAAAGGTACACGCTGTGCTTGTTACCCTTTTTGCAAATATTTACATTGCAAGATATAACGGTGATGAAGAAAAGGTAACCGAATTTTCAAATCAGTTCAGAGATTTTGTGAAGCAAAGTCAACCCATTATAGAAAATGTTTGTGACGATATGTATTTGTGTGACGATGTTTTAGGTAAATTCTTAGACCGTCACCATCCCGATATCGAGGACGACGGTAAGCCTATATTCTATGAATATTAAAAATCCAAACGTTATTTAAAAAAACACTCTGTAAAATTTAATAGAACAAAATGCCACGTAAGAAACGCACACATTTTTAACCTTGTAAGCCTACATAAATATGTTATAATTATTGTAACGTTTTTTACAAATTTTGTTTCAATTATAACATTTATTATTTTAATAATATTTGATATATTTTTTTAAAACAGTATATTGTTTAATTTTAGGAGGATTTTTATGAAGCAAGGTTTTATAAAATTTTTCAGCATTGTTCTTACTCTTGTACTGGCAACAACTGTTTTTGCTGTACCCGCTCTTGCAGAGCATATTGATGCTGAGATAGATATGAGCGATGCTGAAATTCCTGCAAACGTTAGCTTAGAGGCAAAAACCGACGCAGGTTATATTAAGCAAAGCGGCAATAATTATACCGCTGTTGCTTATGATGGAAATGAATTTTTAGGTTGGTTTAAAGAGGGTGAAAGCACCCCCTACTCCACCAATACAACCGAAAAACTGACCGATGGCGATTTTGTTGCTAAATTTAAGGATAATAATATTCTTTCTAACGCGGCAGGCTATGAGCTTCTTTCCACGGGTACTGCACTGAAAAACACCACATGGTTTACTAATAAGGGAACCTCTTGGGTTATGGCTACTGCAACGAAAAAATATGCAAAATCAGGAACTAAAGCCCTTGCGCTGTACGCTAGAAATCAAAATGATATTTATACAACAATTTCGGGACTTGAAAGCAACACCTATTATGTTGTTTCTTATTATTGGATGTTGCCCAAAACGGTTGTTACCGACACCACTACTGCGGGTGACGGATATTACGGTTCGGTAATAGGAACCACCGATTGCGCAAGTACAGATGCCGCAAAAAAACTTATTATGGGCGGCGATATTTCAGATGATAAAAAAATTGATTTTGTAGGTGGACAATGGAATAAATCGGAATTTGTTTTTAATTCTGCCGATTATAGTGATTTAAGATTGTTCTTCTACTATTATTCTAATGCGGGTACCGGTAACGACTCTCTATACATTGATGAATTAACGGTATATAAAGCTCCCGACCAACAAGCCGCCGCAACCTATAAGCCTACCGTTACTGCAGAAAACGGTTATGCATATTCAATGCTTACCAAACCCGTTAAATACGATACCGAGGTTTCGGTTGTTGCTACCCCATTTGGCGGTTATACCTTTGATGGTTGGTATGAAGATGGTGTAAAGGTCAGCGAAGACAGAATTTACACCTTTAACATTCAGTCAAACAGAAATCTTACCGCTAAATGTGTTCCTACCATTACCCCCTATGCTCCGGATATGGATAATAACGGCGCAATTAATCTTAATGATTTAATTGTACTTGCCCAACACGTTGCAAATTGGAAGGTTACTATTAATAACTCCGTTGTTGACGTTAACGGTTCAGGCTTAGCCGACCTTACCGACGTAACTTTATTAGCACAATATTTAGCAGGATGGGATGTAAAAGATAATATGGTAGCAGATAAAGCAGAATTACCTGAAGAAGATTTAAAAGATGCTACTCTTGCTGAGACACTTTTGTCAGGCAATAGCGAATATTACAACAAAAGCACCGTTGTTAATGAAGGCAATAAGGCCCTTCTTGCCAAGGTATTCAAAAAGGCTAAGGCCGGTAATGATATAACGATTGTTGGATTTGGTGGCTCTATAACCGCAGGTGCAAAGGCATCATCAGCCGATAATAGGTACGGCGAACGTGTTGCGGCGTGGTTCAGAGCTCAGTTCCCAAATATTACCGTTACCTATGTAAATTCCGGTATTGGCTCTACTTCCTCCCTTGTTGGTATACACAGAATGAAAGAGCACGTTTTAGACCATAACCCCGACTTAGTATTGGTTGATTTCACAACTAATGACAACGGCGGTGATTTACGTTATCGTTCTTCTTATGAAACTATTATAAGAACTCTTGTTGAAGAAAAAATAGCAGTTATTTCGGTTGCCTTTGGTTCTGTAAGTAATTATAATGCCGATAACACTTCCGGCTCTAACAAACGAAATAATAATTCTATGAGCACACATTTGCCCTCTGTACTTTATTACGACGTTCCTTATATAGATTATTTTGGTAGCATTTGGAGATACATCAATGCAGGTGTAATCAAGTGGACAGACGTTGCAGGAGATTATATTCATCCCAATAATGCAGGTCATTTAATGACTGCATCGGCAATTACATATTATTTGTCTGATATTTTAGCCAATGTTGATTCAATTGATACTACCGACCCCGTAATTCCCAACGAGTATTTCTTTGGTGATGATATTTTTGAAACTGCAACCTTCCTAACTTCAAATAATTACACACCTACCCAAAATACAAACTTTGTTGCCGGCACCGTTCACAATAAAGCACCAAGTGGTTGGCTTTGCACAAGTACCACAGGCGGTAGCATTACATTTGAAATTAAAGGAATAAGAAGTCTTTGTGTATTCCTTCAACAAAAAAGCGGTAATGGAAAAGGCAGTGTTGTAATAAACGGTGTGGCCTTTGTTAATAACACTAATTGCGATAATTCATCTACTAGCGGTTTTATGTGGATTACCGCACAAACAAGATACGACGTACCTACCGACGTTACCATAACCGTTACCTGTGATGGCTTGTTTGGAGTAGCGCCTATAGGTGTAGCTTATTAAAGCAAAAAACACAAACCGAAAGGAAAACTTTTATGCGTTTAATTTTAGCCACTATCGGCAACAACCAGACTGTAAAATTTGCAGTAGAGGAAATTGTTCGTCTTATAAAAAAGATGGATAAAAACCTAACGCTTGATGTTAGAAGATATAACGAAAAAGACGAAACTGTTAAAAATGCATTGTGGGTCGGTCTTGACGGGTCTGTAGAAAAAAGTGAAGACGACCGCATTGTAGTAAAGGTAGAAAACGGCGCAGGTGTTATTACCGGCTCTAATGAGCGTAGCGTACTTATGGCGGCTTATCGCTTTATGTATGAGCTTGGTTGCCGCTACCTATACCCCGGTGCAGACGGCGAAAAAATCCCCGTAAGAAGTCTTGATTATAAAGACCTTAAGGTTTCTGTGGATGAAACCCCAAGCTACAGACACAGAGCCATTTGTATTGAAGGCTCAGTAAGCTCGGAACACGCTTTAAACACCATTGATTGGCTCCCCAAGGTTGGAATGAGTGGATTTTTCACCCAGTTTTTCACCCCCGGCATTTTCTTCAGACGCTATTATAAAAGATTTTATGAGGATGAAAACGACCGCGATTTTGGAAATGAAATTTCCAACCCTGAAATTGATGCAATTGTTGTTTCTTTACTTGACGAGCTTGAAAAAAGAGGTCTTCAGTACCACGCAGTAGGTCATGGTTGGCATTGTGCTCCCTTTGGTCTTGATGTTACGGGCTGGGAGATTTTTGAAGGTGAACCCGCCGAGGAAATTAAGAATATTCTAGCTTTAAAGAATGGAAAACGCGAATTTTGGGATGAGGGCAAGCCCCTTAACACAAATCTTTGCTATTCCAACCCCTTTGTTCAGGAAAGAATTACCGATTATATAACCGATTACTGCAAAAATAACGAAAATGTCGATTATTTGCATTTTTGGCTTGGTGATGCGGGCAGAAATCATTGCGAATGTGATGAGTGCAGAAAAAAATCTCCATCCGATTTTTATGTAGATATGCTTAATATGTTGGATGAAAAATTATCCAATGCAGGTGTAAATACAAAAATCGTTTTCCTTGTTTATAATGATACTCTTTATCCCCCGCTAATGGAAAAATTCAAAAATCAGGAAAGATTTACCCTTATGTTCGCCCCCATTGCACATTCCTTCTCACAACGCTATGCCGATGTTGATTTAGAAAATCTTCCCGAGCTGCCCCCGTATTGCTTAAACGCAGATATAAAACGCAACACTACGGAGAATACCGTTTCATTTTTAAATGAATGGCAAAAAATGTTTAAGGGCGATAGCTTTGATTTTGACTACCATCTGATGTGGGACCACCACACCGACCCCGGTTATTATAATGTAGCCAAAAACTTACATAGCGATATGGCAGCCCTTGAAAAAATAGGTCTTAACGGAATGGTTAGCTGTCAACTTCTTCGTTCTGCCTTCCCAACAGGTCTGCCACAGTACGCTATGGCATCTGCCCTTTGGAATAAGGAAAAATCCTTTGATGTGGTTGCGGACGAATATTTCACCGCCGCATTTGGCGAAAATGCTAAGGAAGTTATGGAATATCTTGCCGAAATTTCAGACCTTGCCTGCCCCGAATATATAAGGGGAAGCATTGTGGTTGGCTTTAAGGATTTAAGCAGGGAAGAGCTTGAAAACCGCTACGGCAAAATTAAAGCCCTTGCAGATGAATTTTGCAATAAATATGCCAATGAGTTAAATGGAACCTCAGTAGATTGGCAATATTTAAAGGTTCACGCAGTTCTTGTAAAGCTCTTTGCCGATATTTACATTGCAAAGGCTTATGGCGATGAAGAAAAAATCGCCCTGCTTTCTAATCAATTCAGAGATACGGTTAAAAATGCCGAACCTATTATTGATGCCGTTTGCGACGATATGTACCTTTGCGACGACATAACGGAAAAATACCTAGATAGGCATTAATATTTTTAAAAGCCAAAGCATTTTATTCTGCTTTGGCTTTTATTTTATATCATTTTCCAAACAATAAATGCAGCAGTTAAAAAAAGAACGCCGCTTATAAACAGTATTTTTCTGCGTCTTTTTTGCGCCGCCCTTCTACGGGCGGTTACCTGTCTGCCAAGTCCCATGGGGGAAAATGTTAATGTTCCTATCATTCGTTTTGCCTCTCGGCTAAGTCTCTCGGGAGAAAGGTTTACAAATTCGGGTTTTACAAATAAAATTGCCTTTTCAAAATACTTATTTTCGGTTTCGCTTATCTCAATTATGGACTTATTTGTACCTCTTAACATACATACACCTCTTACAAGTTTTCTATTTAATTTTTGGCAATAAAAAAACTTTTATACAGTTTGTAATGTTAATTTTTGTTGATAACTGTTGATAACTATGTTAATAACTCCAATAACCCTTTATTAATCACCCCCATTTTCCCACTTTATCATATTAAAGTAAGAAAATTTTGTTACGAATTGTAGAAAACTTTTTCTTGCTTTTTTATGGGTAATTTGCTGCAAAATCAACTGTGCGCGACAGACGGACAGTTCAATTTTTTTGCACTTTGCGGTACTAACTATAATATCTATAAATTGAATGTTGAACGCCAAGCGTTTTTATTGCGGGATGGTTTTTATCTTTTGGCTTAGTCTCGTTCCGCGCCCTGAAGGTGAGTGATAAATTGGGGGTTAGCAGTGAGCAGCGGCTTTCTTTGAGGCCGTCCCTAGACAGGGAAGGGGGCCCACGAAGTGGGGGAAGGGTTGAATAAAAAATCCCTCAAAATGCTTAAATGAAGTGCTTTTTGCTATAACTTTTCTCCCCTTCCACCGCCGTTCGGCGGTCCCCCTTCCCCGTCCGGGGACGGCCAAATTTAACCCATAATTTGTGCCTTTCAAACTACAATTTATAGAGTAGATTAAATAATAAAAACCTAAAAATAGGGAAGAAATGATGATTTTTCATTTCTTCCCTATTCATTTTTTTATTAGTTCTCCTGATTTTATAAGATTTTGGGAAATCTGTGTTTTTTTACATTCCCTGTTTTTTGCTAATCAGGTTTTATTGTGCCGTTTACGGGGGTTATTCCCCACGCGTTTTGTACGGCGGTATTTGGTTCGGACTGAATAGCCGTAGCAATTATTTGAAGGTTAAGGGTGTATCCTTCGGGGGCGGAAAGCTCTGTTGCGGTTTCTATAAGATTTACTGTAGCCGCGTTAGGTTGAAGGAAATCCGAATAATACCAAAACCCGTCAGAGCCCTTTTTCCATTTGTTGTTTGATGACCAATTAACAACATAATCTACACCCTCTATAGGCGCTTTGGAATATACCTTATCATCGCTTGAAATATAGGTGGCTACAACCGTTGCGCGAATAAAAGCATTAACATCACCCGTATTACGCACCGTGACATCACTTTTTACTCCGTCTTCAAAGCTTTCCTCAACCTCACAGGTGACCTTAGCGGGAACAAACGTATTTTCAAGTGGATCGGTCACCGAGATAAGATATGCCCACACACCCGACACTGCGCAAAGCGCCAAACAAATACAAAGAGCAACAATAGCTACTGCCTTTTTATTCAGTTTTTTGAATTTAACCCTCACTATTGTTGTCCTCCTTTTTTAAAATTCATTGTTTTTAACGGCATTGCCGTCCAGCCATTTACCGTTTTGACGACTGTTATTATAAATTATCTCGGTGCCGTCTTCCTTATACTCCAAGGTTACTTCTCGCTCTGCGGATATATTTTCATATCGCCACGACCAATCAGTAAGCTCTGTTACGGTATAATCACCTGTTGGTAAGGCGGTTACAGTAACGGAATTATTGCCTATAACCGTAACAGTTAAATCAATTTTTTCGGTATCGGTACCCGCTTTTCCTTTAATACTGAATATAAATGCTTGGTCGGTATCAATATCATTGGTTGCGGTGGTGGTGATAGTAAGGTCGGTTTCAAGGGCTTCAAACTTAGCGTAGTAAATAACACTGTTCCAAATATCACCCGATTTTTGCGGAATGATTTGATAGGTATCTTCATCAATCCAATCAGACTCCACTTGCTCGGTACAGCTTGGATTTGTATACCAACCCTTGAATATAAAGCCTTTACTTACAATGGGAGTTGAACCATTGGGAACCGAGCTTATTGCGGTTAGATTTTCGGAATACTGACTTAGAACTCCGCACCCCGCAGGACCTACAACCTGATATTTAATAGAAACTGTTTTTTCCTGATAATAGAATTCAATAATATTAATTTCCTCGTTAGCCGAAATTGTGGAGGTTTTAACATTATCACTTACCAACTCATAGCCTAATGAGTCAAGATTTTTAGCATATTCGATAATTTGTTCGCCAAATACACCCGAGCCTGTTTTATCGGGTGAAAGCTCAACACCTGTTTTACTGTCAAGATACTTAACGGTATAATTGTAGGTTTCGCGGTCGTAATAGAATTCAATTAACGCACCATCACCCCCAAGGGTGGTGGTTACGGTTGTATCAGAGTTTGGCGTAACAACGCCGTTTATAACGGTTTTATTTCCGTTATATTTAAAGCCCGTAAGGGTTAATGCGTTAACCGAATAATCATCACCTATTACTCCTACCATTTCCTCCGAACGGTATTCTCGGTAGGTATCGCCTAACATATTTTGAATATAATGAACAACGCGGTAATAGGCGTGCTCTTCGTCAAAATCATAGTAGAAGGTTATAACATTGGAATCAAAAATTCCGTCATTATCGGTATCGGTATTATCCGCCGAAAGAACAAGTCGCTTTTGGTATGCATCGGGCATCATTTTTTCAAACCTTTTAAAGGTTTCGGTTACAACCGAAAGGCTGTTATCCATAAAAACGCTGTCCTCACAAAGCTTTTCACCTGTTGTTGCGTTAACATATTGCACCTTGTAGGGCATTGACTCAACATATACATAATAGAAGGTGAATTCGTGGGTACCATCAACACTCATTGTAATGGTGTGACTGTTGGTAAGAGGATAATAACCAGTTTGATACTGATTATAAAGCAAATCTCCTGCCTTTGCATCAAAGGTTTTGTTATGACCTGCAATTGCGCTTCCTACAGTGGGGTCTGCTATGTCAATATCGGTGTTAAACAGCTTATAATTAATTTTATAATCTACCGAAACATGCGAGCTCCACTTGGCATATACATCCAAATCCTCCAAAACGGGAATACCGTTAAATGCAAATGCCTTTTCAACCATTTCGCCGTTTACCTCATCCATATAAAACCAACCTTGGAATACATAGTTTCCGTTGGAAATATCACCCGAAGGCGCCGAAGCAAAAGCTTTATGGTCAACAATTTGGTCATCGCCTATCTGCTGAGATAGGGTTGCATCCTTAAATACGCGCACTCTATGGGTAATGGGAACCCATTTTGCGTAAAGCATTAAATCACCCACGGGACTTGTTAAGGTTTCCCAATCCACCTCGGTTCCCGCAAAGCAACCGGGTGAAATGTACCATCCGTCAAAGGTGTAGGCGTTAGGTTCAAGATTTTCAGGATATGAGGGAACAAAATTATATTCCTTAAGGGGAGCACCATAGGGAACACCATAAACTGCTTTATCATCTAACACGGTACCGTTATTATTAAATTCAAGATAATGGTCGGTGATACGGTCATAATAGAAGTTTACGGTTAAAGCATTGGAATTTGTGGTGATTTGATTGTTACTTCCAAAGGCGGGATCAGATGCATACTGAACAAATCCGTTAATATCAAAAAAGTCCTCTGCCTTTGTAATATAATTGTATATTGCTACTATGGTGTTATCAAGCTTGTACTGCTTTGAATTATACTGAACATCGTAGCTATCACCCGATAAAGCTTGTAAATAATAGTTCATAGTATAGGTTTTATAGTTAGCAGTATTAAGGGTAAGGGTAAAATCATCGGGCGGCATTTGCTCAATATAAACCAAAACAGCGCTATAGAAGGTTGAATTGGAGGGTTCCCAACGCTGACCGCTATTATAAACCACACCATTATCATCTTTTACAGGCCAAATATTCTTTATAGATTGCCCATATTTTGCATAAACCTTTTTTACTGTGTTGGTTGATGAAGAAGATTTACAGCTTGTAGTATGAGTATGGTTTTCGGTTTCTGAACAAATAAGACGCAAGCAAGACTCACTGTGAATATGCTCCTGCTCACCACAGGAATATTTGTAGCAAGCATCAATATGCGTGTGTAGTGAGTCACGATAGCAGCTATCGGTATGACTGTGTGCTTCTTCATCGCAAGAGCAATCCGTTCCGTGGGTGTGAGATACAAAGCCACAAACCGAGTCAACTATATCACCGCTTGAAACACCGCGTCCGTTATAGCGGTACCAACGACCGCCTATATAAATATAATATCTGACTCCGCTGCGGTAAATTTGTCCTTCCTCGGGATTAGAGGGCGCACCATTAAGACTACTTTGAACACTACCTATGTTATTCCAACAGTTTACGGTATGTGTGTGCTCAGTCAAGGTACAATTACATCCAACCGAACCGTGAATATGCTCCTTTTTGCCGCAAATTATACAGCTATCAGTATGCTCCTTGTGTTCTTCAACACTACAATCAAGGGTTGGAACACATTCCGCAGTATGAATGTGACTTAATCCGCATACCTTTTCATAACAAGAGTCGGTATGTGTATGATTTTCCGCCAAGCTGCATAAGCCCTTAGCCTTAAATGTAATGGTATAATAATTTCTTGTGTAATATACATTAACTACCGTTGAGCCGTCACCCTCAACAAGTATGTTTTTTTCTGTTTTATTTTCATTGAAGGTGAAATACTGCTCATCATCAATACCTTCAACTCTGGAAATATAATCCTGACCGCTTACAAATGAGCCTGACATTGCAGTAAGATTATCTAAATAACCCCAATAGCTATAGCCTGAATTGTCAGCGTTTTCGCGCCAAAAAACCATAGTATAGGTTGTTTGCTGGGTTATCCAACGGGCTTTATAGCGCAGATTTGCAGAGGGCACCTTAATGGTTGTTCCCTCGCTTAGAGAATATTTTGACTGTTGCTCTATTGTAGGCGCTTCTCCCCCGTAGGATACCAGTTCCCATCCGTCAAAAACATATCCGTGACGAACAGGAATATTGGCGCCAACCTCCATACCATAGCGGGTATAAACAGGTTCGGTTCCGTAACCGCCGTTCATATCAAAATCTACTAAATAATAGTTTCTGTCATAACGAATTTCTATAACTGTACTTCCATCGGCGGCAACCGTTAGTTTTTCATAAGCCAACGCCTTAAAACCGGGAAGCTCTTCCTCTGTAAGCGCAAGTCCGTCGCCGACAATTGACCCTGTAAGGGCTTTACTCTTTGTTATAAGGTCGTAATGAGTAGAATACTCATCATCATAAAGGTTTTGAAGATGATGATGTACCGAATATTCAACCAACGCAGGTTCGTAAATAACATTAATTGTTATATTCTGTGTAATATTTGTTAAATCAAATTCAACAACTGTTGCATCAATATAATCATCGCCAACACGACGGAAAGGAGCGTAACCCACAACCTCGGGGCTTTTTATGGTTGCTTTGAAATCACTGCCTCTGGCAACCGATGCGCCATAAGGCTCAAAGGCAATTGCGTTATTATCAAAAAGATAGTTAATAACTATAGAATAGGTGGTATGGTCAGATTTAGTACTATAAGACTTATTGAGAGACACATTAGTAATAACTGCGTTACTGTTAGAAGCATCATCAATAACCTTAAGGGAAAGAATAACCTTAACGGGGGTGGTAAATACCTCCCCAAATGCTGTTTGCATACGGCAACGAAGCTGTGCTGTGCCTGCCAAATCCAACATACTTCCCACAAGAGCGCGGGTAACCCACAAATATTTTGAAAATCCATCTGAAATATTTATCCAACGCTCATCAGATAAAGGATCCTTTATTTGCCACTGATAGGCGGTTGCTTTGTTTTCACTAACCGCTTCAAAACGCAGTTTTGCATCTTCATCCAACATTACCTCAGAAACAGGCTCATCATCCAGTTTTACATATGCTGTTTTGTTAATGACGCCTGCAGAAAGAACGGGTACCGTTAAATTGAAAATCGACCCAAAAATTATTGAAGCAACCAAAATAAGCGCTGTTAATTTTATATTTTTCCTGTTAGATAAAAATGATTTCAAACCGATACCCCTCCTTTCCTTAAAATTTGTTGGAATTTATCAACTACCGTAAATCTAATTGAAATTAAAATGTTCCGGGAATGACTTAGTCATAGCCTCAAAGCAGCTTTCAAGCTCGAAGGTTTGAGCTCCAAATGCCTGAACCTTTATTTTAAGCTGACCTAGATTTTCCATTTCCTCATTTCCCCATTCACTTGGGAAATGAATTTCGTCAAAAACCACCACTGTTTCGTCCACCTGTAATGGACTTAGCATAATGAAATAAAATTCAAAGGTATCTTCACCTGCGTTTGGCACCTGAATCATTGCATAGCGGTCATTATAGCAAACATTTTCTATGCCATTCCAACTACCGAAATGCACCGTTTCATCCAAAAGACCGCCCGAAAGCAGAATTTCAATATCAATATCCTCATAGCCCTCATAGCCCATAATTTTTGTAAGGTCACCCGAACCGTCAATAAGCGTAACCTTTATGGCCGTCCACTCGGGGACATTACCTATGTTAGTTACTGTGGGATCCTTAAAAATGTACTGGTTGGGATAAATGGTATTATTACTGTTAATGATATCTTCTGTACCGCCGAAAATACGGGGAGCATTGGTATCCTCAATATAATTTCCTATTTCATCCTGTTTTACTGCCGCTTCACTAAGCGCTATTTTTACATTACCCGCCGTGAAGGTATTTGAAGCCTGTTTAGTATCGGTGAAATAAGCGATGGTTACACCAATAAGCATAAGTACAAAGGCAACGAGGAGTACGCAACTTGTATAAAGATTAAATTTAACTATTTTTTGTTCTTTGGTTAATTCCTTTTTCATTGTTTACTCCTCCTCTCTTATTATGTTTAATTGTTGCCAGGCATCCAAAGCACTAAGCATACCCTCACATTGAATAGCGTACGCGGTAACCTTTAGTGTTGGATTTTTAAGCAGGGCATTAAAATCTTCCTCGGTTAAGGTGTCCTTAACATAAATTCGGTCATTTTTTAGCACCTTGAATTTTTGGTTTACTGCAGATTTTTCCACCCTTTGATAATAAACACCTTCGTTTTGCTGAAGTGTCTGCCAACCCTGACCTATTTCAAATTCACAAAAACTGCCGAAATTTGAAGATGTCTGAGTCTTAACAAAAAGCCAACAAGCATCACTGTTTGCCTCTACAGTTACGGTGGGATCTTTTAAAATTGTGACACCGGGAGCCATTTTGTACTCACTGCCTGTAGTTTCATTAAGGGATATACTGATATTACCTACCGTAAAGGTGTTTTCAACCTTATTGGATGAGGAAATGAGATAAGCCAAGGTAAAGCCTATGGTGGCAGTAAGCAAAACTGCCGCCGCAACAATAAGCGATATATAGCTTTTTTTCATTTTCTCACCCTCTTTACTTAAAAGTTAGTTTTTTATATTTTTTATTAATTAGTTAACAGGAAGGGGATTTTCTACACCTGCTACTGCATCATATGGGTTGGTTGAACTATTATTATAAGGATTAACGGGATTTATAATACCGCCTTCATAAGGGAAGGTTGTTTTAATTGCTTCCCAAGCCTTTTGTATAGTTTCTACACCTGTGGTTTGAATTGCAAATGCAGTAAAGTTCACCTTAGCAGCTGCATAAAGAGATACATTAGCATCATGTGCAACTGTAAATTCATTGCAAAGCACAAAATCGCCTGCTTGTTTGGGACCTTCATTGCCATTCTTTAAAATCTGTTTATCGTCGGGACCAACTGCAGTAGGTGTAATAACGCCTGTTGCGGTATCGCGTGTTCCGTAAACCCAAACAATTTCTATACCGTCGCCGCTTCTAACATACTCTACCCAACCGTTTGCCTCCATTTGAGCGCGCATTGAGGTAGCCTTTTCATCATTGGTAGCGTCAGCCTGATTACCGGCTTCGATTTTACGAATTTGATTGCTGGATTTAACGAAAAGATACATTTCATCCTCAGCAAGCTTTGAGGTTATACGAATAGTAGGATCTTTAAGATAGGTTTTATCGGGTACAAGATGATAACTGTTAGTATCAACCTCTGTATAGGGTGTAACAGCAGTACCGTTAGCATCAACCTTTGTTTCGTACATTGTGATGCTAACATCACCTACGGTAAACACATTAGAAACGGCAGATGACGCAGTCAGGTATGCAACGGTTACAAAAACTGTTACAACCACAAGTGTGAGTGCGGCAAAGGTAAGTAAAGCCGCGGTTAGAAATTTCTTTTTCATTTTAAATTCCTCCAAAAAATTTTTTATGTAAAACTGTCTTGCGACATTTTTAGCCTGATTTTAATTATCATCAGAAGCATCAGCTTCATTTTTTTGCGATTGATTTTCATTAATACTTGAAGCCAACCAATCAATTCCATAGGAAATTATGAAGACTGCAAGGCAACCGCCAACTATAACTATTAAGCCAATAGGTCTTTGAACAAAATCGGCAAGATAACCAAGATAAGGAATGGAAAAAACGGTTTTGCCGATTACTGATGATGCAGGTAAAATTCCGTCGGGAGTTTTATTGGCATCCCCCTTTGTTCTAAAAAGAAGTTCGCCATTATCCTCAATTACTTCAATTATTCGATGTGTTACAATCGTACCGCCCGATATTCGATAGGTTATGCAATCCTTTTCCTTTAAATCCTCGGGCTGAACATCAGTAACATATACAACCGAGCCCACATGATAATGCGGCTCCATAGAGCCCGAAAGCACCGTATAAGGAGTGTAGCCTATAAGCCTTGTTCCAACCAATAAAACGGCAAGTGTAACAACTGTAAAAATGGCTATAAAGCTTAAAATTTTAGATATAATTTTAAATGTCTTTGCCGTTTTTACCACCGCCCAAAATACCAAAATTTTATAATACGCCTATTGTCACATTATAAATCAATTTATTATACCACTTTTGTTTTGATTTTTCAATACCTTGACGGCAAAAACACAAAAAAATGTGGATTTTTTCAAATATTTATTTCAATAAAAAAACGCGATAAACCATTTTAAAAGATTTATCGCATTTTTTCTTGTTTTTATTCAGTTTTATCGGCAGTTTTATTCATTTGAAGCTGTGCCATAACAAGGTTATAATAAATACCCTTATTTTTAAGAAGCTCATTATGGCTACCCACTTCAACGATTTTATGGTCATCAATAACGGCTATTCTGTCGGCCTTACGCAAGGTAGAAAGTCTATGTGCTATGGCAAAGGTTGTACGGTTTTGTCGCAGTCGCTCCAAAGCCTGTTGAACCTGATACTCACTTTCGGTATCAAGCGCGGAGGTTGCCTCGTCCAAAATAAGTATTTTCGGATTGTTTAATATAGCTCTTGCTATGGCAATTCGTTGCTTTTCGCCACCCGAAAGGTTATGCCCCTTTTCCCCTACATATGTATTGTAGCCATCAGGCAGTTTGCATATAAAATTATGCGCATTAGCCGCCTTTGCCGCCAAAATAATTTCGCTCATTGAAGCTTCAGGCTTTGCAAATCTTATGTTATCCACAACCGAACCTGCAAACAAAAAGGTTTCTTGAAGCACTACACCGATTTGACTGTGAAAACATTCGGTATTGTAATCTCTGATATCAATTCCATCAATAAAAACGGTACCTTCATCTACATCATAAAGACGCATTACAAGGTTTATAAGGGTTGATTTTCCTGCACCCGACGGGCCTACAAGGCCTATCATTTCGCCCGCTTTAACCTCCAAAGAAACCCCGTCTAAAACGGGCTGATGGGTATGATATCCAAAAACAACGCCCTCGAACTTAACATTTCCATCAATTTCCTTTTTTATAGCATCTTCTTTAGATTTTATTCCGGGTTCTTCACCTAAGATGTCATAAATTCTTTCCAAGCTCGTGGTCATATTAACAATTTCTCTTGGAAGGTAGGTCATAGAGTGTAAGGGTCCTAAAAGCATACCCGTATAGGCAACAAACTGCATAAGCTCACCCGGAGTCATATTACCCTTTAAAACATCAAGACCGCCTGCGTAAATTACAATATATGTGCTAAAACTGAAAATAAGAGTGATTATTGGATAAAAAATTGCGAAAAATTTTTCGTTTTTATAGTTAATTTTTGCGTGTTTTTCATTTGCTCTGCAAAATTCATCAATTTCCGATTTTTCTCTGCCGTAGGTTTTTACTATTCTAATACCCGAAAGTACATCCTGAAGTTTATTTTGTATGGCATCCATCTTTCGCCAAAGGCTACTGAAAATCCTATGAATTTTAGGCCAAAAGGTTTTGGTAAACACTATAACCAATGGCATAAATAAAAAGGTAAGTAAAGCTAGCTTCCAGTTCATTATAAGCATAATAACAACTACGCCTACTATGTAAAACACCTGATTAAAGGTAGAACAAAAGCCGCGGTTTAAAAATTGACGCACCCTATCTGTATCACCCATAACACGCTCTACAATTTCGCCTGTGCTTCTGTTATTTAGATTAGAAAGTGACATTTTTTGCAAATGGTTGCTAAGCCTTCCTCTGAGCTGATGAACCACCCTAACCCCCAATTTTCCGCAAAAATATGCCTTAAAGTAAAATATAAAAAGTCCAAATATTATGGTGCCAAAATACACTATAAAGAATGATAAAATATCAAAAACCGTTCCCTCGCCCGTTACCAGATGCTCATCCACAAAAAAGCGAAGAATATATTCCTTAGAAATACCTATCATGGCATCCAAAAGCATAAAAACAATTATAACAGCAAGCGTTATCTTGTTTTGCCTGCATATATCCAAAAAGCGTTTTAAATTACCACCGCTTTTATTACACTTGGGACATTCTGCGGTACCGGGAAGCGCCCTACCGCATTTGCGACACCGTTTTTCCCTTTCATTGTTAATAACTCGCCTTTTTGTATTGCCTTTAAGGAGTATATTTATACCCCTGACAATGCTTGCCAAAGCCGAAACATACCTCATAGTTACGCGGCAAAAAAGCTGTTCCTCGCCCTTTATTTTTAGGGTTAGCATTGCACCGTTTGTTTGAGTTCTGTTAAAAACCCCTTCAACATCTTCAAAAGAATAATATCTAAAATCATCATTTTCAAAAAGAAAAATGCCACTTTTGGTTGCTCCTACAAAAGAATTTTCGGTAAAAACACCCTCTTTTGTAATGTCAATGGGAATGCAATAAACAGGCGCATTATCGGTAACTGTTTTCAGTTTTTTAAGTTTTTGTGTATCAAGTTTTTGATTAAGCTCCATAATGCACCTCCCGTTTATAGTTTACAACTTAAAACTTATAACTTATAGTTGATGGTTGTAGCTGATTTGTTTATAGCTTATAGATAAAGGTCAATTTTTTTTAGTTCCTTTGGAGCAAGAGCCGTTACATTCTCAATCTCAAAACGATTTTCATCCGAATCCTTAACAATTATTCTGTTACCAATCTTTGAAACGGCACCCGAAGCACCTGCCACTGTTGTAAACATTGTGGTTCCTTTGTCGGTTACAACCTTCCAATATGCGTGGCCGTATTCCTCTTTAATTGAGATAATCTTCAATATTTTAGGCATAAAATATCGTATTTCAAGTTGTTTTGCAATCAATTCAAAGCTAGCTTTATCAAACAAATTCAAATCTTCTATTATACCTATTTCCTCCTGCTTACCATCAATCTCACGCACCGAAAGAAACTCCCAAAGCGCCGAAAAGGGAAATGTTCTAAGAACATTAATATGTCCATAATCCTTCTCCCCCACCCTTATTGCGGCAAAGCCTCCTGCCGTTTCATAAAACTCACAGTTTTCGGGAGTTAAATAATTAATTTTAAGCCCGGCTTCAAGTTTTTCGTTTTCAAGCTCTAAAATATCTTTTTCCATTTTAATCACCAATACCTCTCATTGCCAAAGCTTTGGTTTGAATTTGGAATAATTTAAAATATGTTCCCTTTAGTTTTATAAGCTGGGCGTGGGTGCCTTGTTCTACAATTTTTCCATCCTCTAAAACTATAAGCTCGTCAGCATCACGCAAGGTAGAAAGTCTGTGAGCAATAGAAAGGGTTGTCCGATTTTTAATAAGCTCGCTAAGGGCGGCTTGAATTTTACGCTCGGTTTCGGTATCTACCGCTGCGGTTGCTTCGTCTAAAATAAGTATTTTAGGATTAGCCAAAATTGCGCGGGCAATAGAAATTCTTTGACGCTCACCGCCCGAAAGACTTCTGCCACCTGTACCAACTATGGTATCATATCCATCAGGCAATTTGCAAATAAAATCATGTGCTCCCGCCGCAATTGCCGCTTTTAATACGGCTTTTTTATCGGCTGTGGGATTGGCATAAGCAATATTTTCAAAAATGCTCGCCTTAAAAATATATGTTTCCTGACTTACCATTGCAATATTCTTTCTAAGGTCGGAAAATGCCATATCGCGGATGTTTATTCCGTCTATAAAAATCTTACCCGATTTTGCATCATAAAGGCGGGTAATAATGTTTGCTAAGGTAGATTTCCCCGCGCCTGATTTACCAACTATGCCAAGCATTTTCCCTGCATCGACTTTAAGGGTGATGTTTTTTAGCACATCGCGGTTTTCCTCATAACCAAAGGTAACATTTTCTAAAACTATTTCACCTTTTAGTTTTTCAACCCTTATTGGATTTGGATTTTCCACAACCTCGGGTTTGGCATCCAAAATTTCAAAAATTCTTTGTGCCGAGTTCATAGAAGAAGACCACCACTGGAAAATATAGGAAAAAAAGTTAACAGGTCCCGACAGTAATGAAACATATCCCGCAAAGGTAACTAAGGTTCCATAACTCATTTCGGGTTCCCAAAATTTAAGTACAAAAAACGCGCCTAAAGACCATGCTAAAACCGATGCAATAACTATTGCAAACTGAAACATCGCCGTAAATTTATTTCTGAAGTCAACCGAATTCCACTCGGTTAGTTTTATAACATCATTAGCCCTGTTAAGTGCCTTTGCCTCACCTTTTTCACGCCCGAACGCCTTAACCACTCTGGTACCCGTAACATTATCGTTAAGTCTGGCTCGCATATCGCGGGATGCCTGAAAGTCCTTACTGTAATAGTGCCACATTATAGGCTCCATTTTAAGGCTTACAATTATAATAAGAGGCAAAGAAATAACCGTAACTATTGCAAGAATCCAATTTTCGCTAAACATTACAACAAAAGAAAAAATAATTAAAAATATGTTTGGCAATATAAAGGGTATACCGTCAATAAAAATATTTGAAACCTGATTTGCGTCCTCAGTCACTCTTGCCATAAGACCGCCCGTGCGCTTGCCGGTAAAAAAGGAAACAGAAAGCTGTTGTACCGCTTTAAAAACCTTATTTTTTATACCGCAAACCACATTTGGAACAATTTTTGCAACCACAACACCCTTTATTATACCGAAAAGCTGTTGCAAAACCACAATTGTTACCATAGTGAGCACCAGCATTAACAAAAGCAGAGAAAAATCGTTTATGGGAATTGCCTTTAATATTTGGGAATTTTTAGCCTTTGAAAGCACCTCATCATATAGAAGACTACCGCTTAAATAAGGAAGTAATGAACCCATCAAAGAGCCCAAAATACTCATAAGGCAGATTATAAATATCCCAAAAGTATGGGGCTTAAAAAAGGAAGCTAAACGGAAAAAGATTTTGCGTTTATCCATACATTTTGGACAGATTTTTCTTGACGCCTCGGGATATGGTGTACCACACTTAGGGCAAAAGGCTTCTTGTTTTTCCTGAAATAATAAATCTTCACCGATTTCTTCATTATTAATGAGTTTTTTAAGGATTTCTGCAAGTCGGTTAATTCTACCCTTATAAGCATTTGTAAAGGCGCAAAATGCCCTTTCAGTGCTGAAAACATCTGCCCTGAAAATTCCGCCAACCACCATAGTATCTACCATAATGTTTGAAATAGCTTTTACCTCAAAAGAGTTGAAAGTAAAATCCTTATAGTCGGTGGGAAGCTCCTTAAAGCCGCTAAAGCGGTGTTCGGTTGTAACGGCAGGTGCAAGGCCGTGAATAAGCTCATTTTCGGTTAGAATTAACACGTTTTTACGGATATCACAGTTTACATCCATATCCGCCGTAGCAAACGCCAAAACCCTACCGTTTATTAAATTTTTAGCATTTAAAAGTTTTTCAAGTTCTTTCGGAATTTCAGCCACAGATATACGGTCCTGCACAATTTTCACCACCATATTTTGAAATTTGCTTAACTATGATAACATTTATTAAATTGATTGTCAAGCACCGAATAGGCGAATTTAATATACGATAAAGAATATTATAAAATAGATAAAATGCAAGAAGGTCAAACACCACAAAAATGATGTTTGACCTTTTTATGCTATTTTCTTTTACAGCAAGAACAATCTGAACCACATTCCCCATTTTTTGAGGGGCATTTGCTAATGTGACATCCTATACACTTTTTGCCACTTTTTTTAGCGCGGATTATATAAAATAGCGCAAGTCCTACTATTAGAACCAAAACTGCAATAATTATTACATTTTCCATAAAAATCTTTCCTTAATTAGATTTTAAAGAATATTCTTTTTTATTAGCCTTTATTATAAGATAGGCAATAAAACTTGCCATAGCAATTACGGCAATAAGTCCTGCTACTGCGGGAACTATTGCAAGCTTGGAGGGCTCTGCAATAAGGGTACCTATGGTATAAACCAAGTATGCAACGGTGTAACCAACTGCAAGCTGAAGTCCTATTCCACCCCAAAGCCATTTAGCGCTTTTCATCTCAGCATTCATAGCACCAATAGCAGCGAAGCAAGGAGGGGTATAGAGGTTAAACATAAGGTATGCAAGGGCGGCGATTTTGGTTATTGCCATAATACCTGCAACCTCAGCGCCTGCACCTTCCATCATACTAAGTTCTTCGGTATCTATAAGATTATCTAGTCCAACAAAGCAAACTGCCAATGTGCCGACAACATTTTCTTTTGCGATAAAGCCTGTAATAGCTGCCGCCGCCAATTGCCAGGAAAGAACACCCACAACAGGAACAAGCAAATACGCAAAGGGTGAAGCAATGGAAGCTAAAATAGATGCATCGGCTGTTTCGGCTACGGAGAAGCTCCAAGTAAAGCTCTGCATTAGCTGAACCGCCATATTACAAAGCAGAATAATGGTAGCCGCTTTAACTATATATGCCCAACCGCGAGCGCACATTGATTTAAACGCGCCCCAAAAAGAGGGAACCTTGTATTCGGGGAGCTCAATAATAAAGTAGTTTTTCTTAGCTCTGTAACCCGTAACTCCGTTAACAAGTAAGGCTCCAAAGAAAATAATGGCAATACCTGCAAAATACATCATAGTGCTTACCCACCAAGCATTCTCAAAGAAAGCGCCTGCAAACAGGGAAATAACGGGAATTTTCGCGCCGCAAGGCATAAAGGGAGCAAGCATAGCGGTTGCTCTGCGCTCACGCTCATTACGAATGGTGCGGCTCGCCATAATACCCGGAACTGCGCAACCAACCGTAATAACAAAGGGAATTACCGATTTACCCGAAAGTCCAACCTTTTTGAAGATTGGATCAAGCACAACTGCCGCGCGGGACATATATCCGCAATCCTCTAAAAGGGCTATAAGGAAATACATTACCATAACAAGGGGCAAAAAGCCGACTACGGCAACAACGCCACCTATAACACCATCAACAAGAATAGCAGAGATTAAAGGATTTGCGTTTGCAAAAAGCTCACCCACCCATCCTTGGAATATTTCAAGAAGGGGAACAAGTCCGGGAATAAAGGTATCGCCGACTTCAACGCCTTCTGCAATCCAAGTGCCGAGCGTGGTCTGAGATATGTAGAACACAAGGAACATAACAGCGGCAAAAATAGGAATACCGAGCCATTTATTGGTTAAAAAAGCGTCAATTTTGTCACCTATATTTTTATCCCTGGTTAAAACCTTGCGGGTTTCAACCTCTTTAACTATTTTATTTACAAACTCAAAGCGCTTGCGGTCAGCGGCTTCAACTACCGTTTTGTCGGTTAGGTCAATAGCTTCTTGTATGTAAGGAGCAGTTTGCTCTTTTCCAGCCTGCGCTACTGCAGAGTCAACAAGTGCTTTAAGTCCGTCTGCTGAGGTGGAAACGGTCTTCACAACAGGGCAACCGAGCTTTTGAGAAAGGGCATCCGCCTCTATCTTATTACCCTTTTTCTTACCAATATCACTCTTATTAAGTGCAACAACCATAGGAATACCAAGCTCTAAAAGTTGAGTAGTGAAGAAAAGACTACGACTAAGATTATCGGCATCCACAATATTAATAATAACATCAGGGTTTTCGTTTTTAACATATTCGCTTGTAACGCTTTCCTCAGATGTAAATGGTGACATTGAATAAGCACCGGGAAGGTCAACAGCTGTAATCTGCTCACCGCCTGTGTACACTCTTTTTATTTGGTGTTCCTTCTTGTCAACCGTAACACCTGCCCAGTTGCCGACCTTTTCATTGCGACCGGTCAGAGCATTATACATTGTGGTTTTACCTGAATTGGGGTTACCTGCTAAAGCAATCCTCATTAATGCTTCCTCCTGATTTTGTATTAAGTTAGCCGCCGCTAACCAGAAATCTCAAAAAAGCAGTCACTCTGACACCTTGCTTTTTAATAAACTATTATAGCCTCTGCCAGTTGACTGTCAATATTATATCTACTGTCTTTAATAGAAACTACACAACTTTTTCTATGGCGGTTAACAACTGTAATTGGCTCACCGCTATAACAACCAAGAGAGAACAAAAATGCATTAAGCTCCTCATCATCTGTTTCTATGCGCTGAATTATATATTCCTTGCCTTCCTCTACAGTGGTTAAGTTCATAGCTCACCCGACCTTTAAAAAATGTTCAATTAGCATATGCTAACTGCTATAAATAATATAGCAGTTTGATGCTTTATTGTCAAGGATTTTTCCTTATTTTTTTGACAAATTTTTCATATTCAGCAGATTTTACAAAATAGTTAGCCTGTGCTAACCTATTCAATTGTTAAAGTGTACAAAACATATTGACAACCCCTTAAAAGGGTGCTAAAATTACGGTATGAATATTTATGATTGGATAAAGGAAAACTGCGCCTCGCTAAAGGGTAAAAGGGTTGCCGTAAGCGGTTCTACGGGCGGTCTTGGTAAGGAACTTTGTAACTATCTTGCCCACCTTGGAGCCGACCTGATTTTAATGGACAGAAATGAAAATAAGGTATCTGCCCTTGAAAAAGAACTTTTAAGCACCTTTGGTGAGGTAAATATTAATAAGATAAAGCTCGACCTTTCGGATATGGGCTTGGTTAAATCTGCTGTAAGCGAGCTTAAAGTTCTCTCCCCCGATATTATAATACTAAATGCGGGGGCATACAGCATACCTCGACATAAGTGCGATACGGGGCTTGATAATGTTTTTCAAATAAACTTTGCCTCCCCCTATTATATTGTTAAAAAGTTGCTACCTATACTAAGAGAAAACGGTGGCAAGGTGGTTGCCGTAGGAAGCATAGCCCATAATTATTCAAGGCTTGATTTAACCGATTTGGATTTTTCCTCCCGTAACAAGGCAAGCTTAGTTTATGGAAACACAAAACGCTTTTTAATGTTTTCTCTTTTTGAATTATTTAAGAATGAAAAATCCGCTTCACTTTCGGTGGTACATCCCGGTATTACCTTTACGGGTATTACTGCACACTATCCAAAGATTATTTTCGCCCTGATAAAACGCCCTATGAAAATAATCTTTATGAAGCCTAAAAAGGCGGCGCTTTCCATACTTAAAGGGGTTTTTGACAATACATATTATCACCATTGGATTGGCCCCGAATTTTTCAATATATGGGGAAAGCCCAAAAAACAAAAGCTTAAAACCTGCAGTAAAAAAGAAAGTAATGAGATTTTTTCAAAAGCGGAAAATATATATAAATCCATAAAAGGAGATTGACTTTATGCTTAAAATCCATTCAGTTCCCGAAAAAGAGTTTTTAAGTTCAATATATCAGGTTACTATAAACCATAAAAACGCTCCTTGCTTTTTCGCAAGGGTTTCGGCGATGCCTTTTAACGCCCCTTGGCCCGGTCATCAAAGAGACCTCTCTCAAACCGAGGAAGGCGCGTTTGTTTCCTTTGAAGCCGACGAAGAATTAAGCTTTACCGTTAAAACTCAGGATATTATTAAAAAAGCCATTATCAGACCACTTTCATCGAACATTGCAGTAACAATTATTGATGATAATACCCTTTCCTTCCGTTTGCCAAAAGCGGGCAATTATGTGCTTGAGGTAAACGGTCAGCATAATGCTTTGCACATATTTTTCAATCCTCCACGCGATTTCAAAAAAGAAGCCCTTGAGGATAAGTCAAGGGGCAGAACAGTTTATTATTACGGTGCAGGCGTGCATAATATAGGTCATTTAAAGCTTCCCTCCCACTCCACCGTTACTATTGACGGCGGTGCGGTGGTTTACGGCAGTATTTCTTCATTCGGCAAAAAGGACATTAAAATAAACGGATATGGTATTTTGGATGGTAGCAAGGAAAAACGCGCCACCAATACAATGTGCGTACCGACTATGAAGCTGTGGCTTTCAACCGATATTCAAAAGGTTGATTATCCCCATAATTATTTTGTTAACAACGAAAATTCATTTGAAGATTTTTTAAAAAAGCATAATTGTTTAAATGGTTTATTGCGCTTTTATTTTTGCGAAAATGTTATTTGTGAAGGGATTATTTTAAGGGATTGTTCAAACTTTTCACTTGTTCCTGCCGCTTGCAATGATGTTACAATAGACCGCATTAAAACCATTGGTATGTGGCGATATAATAGCGACGGAATTGATATTTTTAATTCCCAAAACATATTCGTTAAAAACTGCTTTTTAAGAAATTTTGACGATGCTATGGTAATTAAAGGCATAGCGGGTTGGGATTTTAAAAACAACGAGAATATTTTGGTGGAAAACTGCGTTATTTGGTGTGACTGGGGTGCCGCATTAGAAATCGGCGCTGAAACCAACGCCGACGAATTTTGCAATATAACCTATCGGGATTGTGATTTAATACACGATAATTTTGGTGCAATGATGCGTATTCACCATCATAACCGAGCCAAAATTCATAATATAACCTACGAAAACATTCGCGCTGAATTTTGTACCGACCAAATGAGTCCCGATTTTCAAACAAAAGACCACCAAATTTATTCAAACAAACCCGATGAGTATCAACCCTATATTTTGGATTTATTTTTAAATCCCGACCATTTATACGGACGGGATGATTTAAGGGGAAATATTTATGATATTACCTTTAAAAATATTGATTTATTTTATGAGGATGGACTCAAAGCTCTTCCACAAATTCACCTCAACGGGCTTAGCAAAAATGTAAATGTAGATAATATTACCCTTGAAGGTTTCCGTATTAACGGTAAAGCCGTAACAGATATAAATGAATTACAGCCCATAATCGAAGATTTTGTAACCAATATTAAATTCAAATAATCCTTTATTTAACGCATTTATGTATCTTATATAAATGCGTTATATTTAAATCTTCTTCCATATCAAGTCCGTGGGAACCTGAGCCACTGTCAATTTCGTGGCAACCGTGGTCCATTGCAAATCCCACAAGGGTATTATGATTTTTCCAATGCTCTTTTATAAGGCAATCAAAGGTAGAGTAAGCTCTTGCGTTTGCGCGAAGCTCGGCTAAAGCCTCAGGGCTTTCGGGCCCGAATTTGTGCATTACAGCATCGTAATTTCCGTTATATACAACATAAAAATCATATTTATCGCTTAGTATAAGCTCTGCCGCCTTGGCATTAACCTCATCCAGATCTGCAAAATGGAAATAATCCATATCACGCTCTAAATATATTTTGGAAAGACTTGCATCACCATAGGCAAGAATAACAGGCTTTTTACCTTCGCGAATTAAGGCGTCGAAAATAGTATCTATTGTTATAACAGGCTTGGTATAGGATTTTATGCCGTGAACCTTAGGCTGGGTGCCTGTATACATTGTTCCAAAACAGACGGGTGTAACAGAGGGCATAACCGAACAAAGAGGCACTTTAATATCTGTGCGCTCGTTAACCCCTGTGAAAAAATGAGGATATTTTTCAAAAATCCACTGAGCAATGGCATCGGGATTATACATAAAAATTCTGTCTGCCTTTTCACCGCTTAAGGTTTCGTCAATATATTTTACTAAATCTTTATTAGCCATTGTAGAAAAATCGGGTACCTTAATCCCCATTGCATAGCAAAGCGCTGAGCATATAGTATCTAAGGAATTTGGATTATACATTTTAAAACCTTCTTTTAAAGTATTATTTGATAATAGTATACTTAAATGCAATAAATCTGTCAAGAAAAACAGCTACCTCTGTACAAAATGAGATAGCTGTTTTCCTTTTTGGGAGATTTATGAAATTTAACTTGTACTCTATAAACTATTTAGCAAGCTCTACATCCCAGCCTGCAACATACTGTGCAAGTAAAATCAGGTCGTTAAGATTAATTGCTCCATCACCGTCTGCGTCAAGGGCAGCTTCGTTAACCTCAACATTCCAACCTGCAAGATACTGAGCCAACAGGTTTACATCTGTCAAATCTACATTGGTATCACCCGTTATATCTCCTGCTACAAAAACAAATTCCTTATAAGCCTCATTAGCGTCAATAAGGGTTTGAAGATTAGGCAAAAGGTCGTCATCATTAAGCTCTGCGCGAAGGGTGTTTGCAGCTTCTATTGCCTCGCCGCTTTTTTCGGTAACGGTACCTATAGCCTCAATAGCCTTTTGAGCTTCATTAGCCTTTTTGTAAAGAGATGAGGCTTCGTGGGCAGCAGTCCTAATAACAAGATCTTCTGCCGCAGTAACACCAATATTAACGCCCGCAGTATCACTAACGGTACCAATTGCGGTAGTTAAATCAAACTTGGTATCGAGCGCTGAAATTCCCGTAAAGGTTTCGTACCAAACAAGTGCGGCAGTTAAACGACCTTTATCGCTAAGGTGGAAGCCGTCACGGTTCAAGGATTGTTCTGCAAACTCTTCGGTAGCACGGAGTCTTTGAATTGCTTCACCCGAGGGAATAAGTCTAGCGTAATCATAATTAGCAGATGCCTGTAAATACGCATCTATAATTGATTCATACATTACAGATTGAGAATTTTCATATTTGCTAAGACCTGAATATTCATGCTCATAAGCCCAAGTCATATGGAAACGAATTTCTGCATTCGGGCAAATCTCTTTGAAGTATTTAACAAGCTCAGAAAGATAGGGCTCAAAGGTATCAGGTTTACCACTGTTTCCGCTAACCTGCTGAATGGTAATGTAATCCCAATCAGTTGCGGTTAAAGCTTCTTCCATAGAAACATAAGAAAACTTCTCTGTACCTTCTATGGTTCGATAGCTAAGGGTATAATCACTGGAGCCGTCAATCATATTGTTATAATGACGCTCTAAGGAGCAACCACCGATTGAGCAATCAGCAACACGGATATCCTTGCCATCTGCCTTGGCAATTTTGGGAATAAAGGTTGTAGCATCGTTAGAGAAGCTGTTACCAAATGCCAAAACCTTAACGGTATCCTCTGTTCTTTCCTTTTCGTTGAAAATAACAGGTATATCCTCTGTTTTGCAAATCGTAACATCATCTATATACAATTCTGTGTCATCGCTTTTAACTGTTGTATAAAGAACTGTATAGCCCAAGCTTTTTGTACCGTCAATGCCTAAGTTATCATAATAATCCTGACTGTTTATGGTATATGTTTCTGTAAAGGTTTGCCACTCATCAGAGGTTTGGCTTAACGAAGAACCTAAATAAACATATCCGTTAGCATAGGCTGTTTTACCACTTGCATTAGTGTAGCTTGCAAAAGCGCCCGAATTACTTGCCGTGGTTGAAGTATGAGGATAGAAATCCACCGAGCCTGAAACTAATTTATATTTAAAGCTAATGGTAATCTTTTCACCAAAGGTTGCAAATTCTGAAAGCTTTTCATTTGCGTTTTGTGCAACGGCAACACGTGCAACAAGTCCGTTATCACCTGATATTTTATAAGAATATGTTCCGCCATAGGAGTAATCAAAATCATTAAGAATTTCTGATTTAGTAGGATTATTGGTAGCAACGTTAAAGCTTTCAAAATCCTGGTAAGAACCGTTTATCCATTTAGCGTAAAGGGTTGTATCGCTTTCAGGGAATACCTTACAGGTGTAATTTTGGGTATAACTCTCATTCAAATACCAGCCTGCAAAGGTGTAGCCCTCTTTGGTAGGATTAGCGGGCATATTAACCCTAAGACCTGCACCGCCGCTTATGGACTCAACCTCGCTTCCGCCATTGGAATTAAAGGTTAAGGTTACAAAATTCTCAACAGCATTGAATTTTGCAGTAAGATTTATATCGGTAGTAACAACCGTTTCATAAACTTCATTACGGGTTACAAGGGCTCCGCTTTCATCGTACCAACCGTCAAAATAATAGCCGTTGTTAGCTGTTGCGGTAAAGATTGCAGTTTCATTTACTGCAAAATCGGTATATTTTGTGCCAAGCTTATTTTTAAGGGTTACGGTGCCGCCCTTTTCATCGGATGAGGTTGCGGTAACACCATCTATTATTTCGGCAATTTTTAAATCATCGAAAACAATAGTAGTGTTGGGAGTATTGTTCCAATAAATACCCATAATTCCGCTTGTTGAGTCTGTTTTTTCTATGGTACCTATGAAATTTTTAGTTGTAGTTGAAGCGTCTGTACTGGCAATTTCAACAGGTGCAACTGTATAGCTTTTTTTGTTTATGTTTGACCAGTTGTAGGTTTGGGGAGTGCCGCTAAATCCTATATAACCTACCTGTCCCCACCCCTTTGTGCCTTCGGTTATTTTATATTTAAAGGAAACTCTAGCTTTTGTTTTGGGTGGTGTAGTTGCGTCGGTTAAGGCTGTTCCAACATATCCTGAATGTTCAGAAGTTGCTCTAAATGATGTGCCGTTTATAGCTTCGCCATCCGCTTTGGTGGACAAGAGTGAAAGATTTTTTCCCTTTCCAAGCCAGGCGGCATCGTCGGTTAAATCTTCATAATCATTTTCGTGATAATAATATGTCTTTGGAGTTTCGGAAATTACAACATTATCAATATAGCCCTTATAGGAGCTTCCTACCTTACCAACGGTTGCCAAAAAGCTAAGATAATATTCATCATAAGCCGTTTCGGGAGTTTCAAAGGTAACCTCTATATGATTCCAGCTACCGTATGCCTCATCGGGATTAACGGTTGTGCTTTTGCCTTGATAAATATTATAGCTAAAGGTTTGGCTTTCGGCATTTATACCCGATACACCGAATTTTGAGAAAATTCCGTTTGTGGGAGCTGTGGTGCTTTCGGACATATAATCAAAGGAGAAGGTGTAGTTTGTGTCGGGCTTTAGTCCGTAAATGGGGGTATAAACTGTTGCTGAGTTTGCATTAAAATAAATGGAAGTATCACTACCGTTGGTAACGGATGTGTTATGCTTTATAGAACCCCAGGTTATGTATTTACCGCCGTTATTAAGGGGATAGCTGTTACCACTTCTTG
>SVPL01000092.1 GCA_015065925.1 Oscillospiraceae bacterium | reverse complement strand
AGTATTTATATTTTTGTGCGGTATAGGTAAGCGCCGCCATATTGGTAAATACTTTTTCATTGTTCCAATTGTTGAATGTATTGAACTTACCGGGCTTTTGTGAACGGGTAATAACAGCTCCGCCCCAGGTTTCATAATACTCGTCGTAATCCGAATCTGCAATTTCGGCAAATGCAACACCTGCCTGCGGGTCTGTTGAGAAGTAACCCTTCCAACCATCAGCCCTTGCATTGGCAACATTGTTAAACGGGCTTGAATAACCGTCATTTCCCACCGGCTTTGAGGTGAAATGAAGTTCTGATATGGATATATTCTTAAAGTGACTAACACCGTTCTGCATAAGAGTGATGTAACCACCCTGATAGCTTTCGTCGAGAGGCGTTGTCAGTTCTATTGCAAGCTTACCGTCTTTATCATAAATCGCTGTATAAACACTACCCGGTGTTACAGAAATCTTCATCTTATGCCATTGGGGTGAAGCGTTGGTATCCATATTTGCAGATATGGTTTTTGTACCGCTTGCTTTTTTACCGAAAACTCTTATTGAGCCCCCATAGTTTGGAGATACGGCTATCGGATCTTCGCTATACGTTGGGTTAGTAACGTTATCAGGCCTATAGAACATTTCAGGAGTAATATTTTGCTGATTAAATACCACAAGCGGCCACGGATTACCCGAACCTGCATATTTATATTCCACAGTCAAGTCAAAGTATTTATATTTTTGTGCGGTATAGGTAAGCGCCGCCATATTGGTAAATACTTTTTCATTGTTCCAATTGTTGAATGTATTGAACTTACCGGGCTTTTGTGAACGGGTAATAACAGCTCCGCCCCAAGTTTCATAATACTCGTCGTAATCCGAATCTGCAATTTCGGCAAATGCAACACCTGCCTGCGGGTCTGTTGAAAAATAACCCTTCCAACCGTCAGCCTTTATCGCATCAACATTGTTAAATTTGCTTGAATAATCACCTGTATACTTTAACTCGGTTATTGATATATTCTTGAAGTGGCTTACACCGTTTTGCATTAGTGCAATGTAACCGCCCTTATAGTTTTCATCAAGTGCAGCATTCCATTCTATCGCAAGATTACCGTCTTTGTCATAGATTGCGGCATAAATATTACCCATTGTTACAATTATTTTCATCTTATGCCATTGCGGTGAATTGTCGGCGTCCATATTTTTAGATATGGTTTGTGTACCACTTGCTTTTTTGCCGAAAATTCTTATTGAGCCTGCATAATTTGGAGATACGGCTATTGGGTCTTCGCTATACGTTGGGTTAGTAACATTATCACTTCTATAGAACATTTCAGGAGTAATATTTTGCTGATTAAACACCACAAGCGGCCATGGGTTATCTTTTGCAGCATATTTATACTCTACGGTCAATTCAAAGTATTTATATTTTTGCGGAGTATATGTAAGTGCCGCCATATTAGTGAAAACCTTGGCGTTGTTCCAGTTGTTGAATGTGTTGTACTTACCCTGTTTTTGTGAACGGGTAATAACAGCTCCGCCCCATGTTTCGTAATATGTTTCGTTAGTATAATCCGATTCTGTCATTTCGGTAAACGGCACACCTGCTTGAGGGTCTGTTGAAAAATAGCCCTTCCAACCGTCAGCCCTTGCATTAGCAACGTTGTTGAATTTGCTCGAATAGGTCTTGCCCGCAACATATTTTGGCGCCTCTCCGGGAAGCATTACCGCAACGTTATCTATATAAACCTCTGCTTCGCTATCGCACTTACCGTTTTCGGTTACAACCGCAATATAAACCGAGGTTGTATTTTTAGAGGTTACAAACTTTGCAGAAGCAATGTTCCAACCGTTATCGATACCTTCATCAGCAAAAACGCTTAACTCTTTATCGTTATAGCTTATTTCGCCGTATGAACCAACCGTACGCAAAACGAATTTATAATTCTTATCGGTTTTATAGCTAATTTTTATAGTATATTCGGAGCTAGCATCCGGAACAAACCAGATATAATTACTGTCCCCCGGATTGAAAATTCTGATATAAGATACGTCCTTATCGGTTTCACTTGAACCTCTAACCTGATAAAAACGAATTGCATTGCTACCATCTACACCCGAATTTTCTTCGAATTTGCCGTGACGTGACAGCTTATACTCACCTGCACCTATCACATCATTAACGGTAACATAGGAATTTTTTTCGCCCACTTCTATTTTTTCAGAAGAATAAGTTATGTTTTCTTCATCATAAGTGTTTTTAACAGAACAATCTTCGTCAATATATCCCTTATCTTCCGACGCGGAAAAGGTTGTAGGAATTATTGCACCAACCGTTAATAAAACAGCCAAAATTATGGACAACACCCTTTTTTTATTTTTCATAAACTTCCTCCTTTGCAGAATTTCAGGCAACACAAATGGTGACCTTTAAAATGTTATTTAAAAACAACCACTTCTAAAACTAAACTCCAATTATAAATATATAAATAAAATAAATTAAAGATAGCAGTTATTTTTAATCCATTCTACCAAACATATTATACAACAAGTTAAAGGCTTATTCTATAGTAAAAGGGTTGTGTTTTTATACAAAACGGCTTTTTTGAATTTAATTATATGTTCAAAAGCACTTTTCTGCCTTATCCTTAATTTTCCTATTGATTTTGCTGAGATTTTATGATATTATCTAAAAAAAAGTTGAAATAGGTGGGAAAATATGCCAAATTTTACAATGAGATATATTTGGAAAGAAGAATACCCGCACGAATATTACTATCCTAATCACGACCACAATTTTTACGAAATGGCTTATTACCCAGTCGGCACCGGTCTTTTAACAGCAGATGGTAAGGATTATCCGTTAGGTGACGGTTATTTTGCCATTGTTCCACCCGATATGACCCATTGTGAAACACAGCACCTTGACGCAAAAAAAGTTTGTATCGGTTTTTATTGCAACGAAAAACTACCTTTTATATACCAAAAAGATTATTCACAAAAGGTTCACCGCATCGTCAGTGAAATGTTAAAAGAAAGAAATAATCTTACATATAATTCTTGGGATTTTTTGGGCATTAAGCTTGGTGAAATGTTTATTTATATTGACCGAAACAAGCATACCAACAATAAAGCCGCTACTTCAATTATAGGTCATATAATTATTGAAGTGGAGAACAACTATAATAAAAGAATATCCTTAAAAAAATATGCCACGCAGCTTAACATAAGCTATGATTATTTCAGGCACAAATTTAAAGAAATAACCGGTGAGTCACCGCAAGAATATATAACCAATAAAAGGCTTGAAGCGGCATTAAATATGCTTTCTTCAACAACCCTTTCTTGCAGCGAAATTGCCGAAAATTGTGGTTTTTCTAATTCGGCACAATTTTCTAAAATGTTTAAAGAAAAATACAATATATCACCAAGACAATATAGAAAAAACTAATATGATAAATATCACAATTTAAATTGATATGCCTATCCGTCAACTCTGACGACACATAAATTCATAACTTGCTAACAGCAATAATAACTAAAAAAAGCACCTGCAATTAAGCAGGTGCTTTTAGTTGTGTAAATTACGCTAAATCGCCGCTGCCGGTTTCTTGTATACCGGGCTTGATTTCTGCAATATTTTCGGTTTCAAAGGAAACCTTGTTAATTTCAGGAGCTTCAAATTTCATTTTTTATTCCTCCCTACTAATTCATTAAATCCTTAAATGCTGCAGCAATACCGTTACCTGCTGTTGCAGCATTTTCAATAATCTGAGTGCTGTTATATACAACGCTGTTGTCAGCGGTGCTGAAATTCTTAGCACTATCAGTATAAGTAACCTCTAACCAAGCAGAAATTTCGCTGTTCATATGTGTAAATGAAAGTCCTGTAATGTTAACAG
>SVPL01000035.1 GCA_015065925.1 Oscillospiraceae bacterium | reverse complement strand
TTTTACGACAATTCTTACGACAAACCAAATAAAGTTATGACATTCTATGTAAGGTTATGTACTTTAATGAAAACGGTTTGGATTAACGAAGTCAGGAAATGAGAGGTTAAATCAATGTATAAGACACACTCAGTGGAAATCCCCACGATGAAACCTCTTGATTAAGAAAATGCCGTAAAATAGCGCCTCATAGCTTTCTAAAAGATAGTTTGTATATTCAATGGAATATATCATAATTCCCGATACGGCTATTTGGGCAGTTAATCGTGGCAAACAGAAAAAAGAATCAAGCAATATTATTTATCATAAAGGGATGATTATATGAGAAAAATTATTTGTTTTATCTTAGTTTTTTCCTTTCTTTATTTACAATAAGCTTGAACCAGCCTTAAATGGCTATTTTTAGGTATTTTTCGACTCATCGTCATTCATAGGCGGTAGATTTGCAAGTATTTTAACGCAGTAGAGCGAAAAATTTGTGTTTCAAAACCTGATTTGAGTATAAATGCTTTGGCTATGTCGAACGCAACTATGAAATGATAGATAAAAGCCGCTTTTGCATTGTCTACTACGATGAAGAAAATGCCCCATCCACCCGTAAAAGCGGAACTAAAATCGCTCTTGACTATGCTATAAAAAACAAAAGCACATTATTGTATTACCAACAGAAATAACAAATGTGTAGAAATACGCAAAATTATTCGATGAGAATGCGATGGATATGTAATGCAAGATTATATTGCTAAAACGCGACTTAAAAAATTGAAGACTTGCGGGTGGTAGAGTCCTTTGAATATAACTTTGAAATTATGAATGCCAACGCGGGAAAGGGTAATGCTCTTTTGCTTTTGGAGAATTTGCTGAGAGCAGAAAGGCAGGAAGCTATAGGCATTGGCGACAGCGATAATGATAGCAGTATGATTAAGGCTTCGGGACTTGGTCTTGCGGTCAGCAATGCTTGTGAGACCTTGAAATCATTGGCGAATGAGGTTATTTGCTCTAATGAGGAACACGCACTTGCTTATGTTTTAAAAAATTATTTATTATAACAAAGAGGTGTTTGCATTGAAAAAAATTGAAAAAATATCTAAAGAAAACTTTCCTAAAGCAATTAAGTATGTCCGTCTTTTGAATAAGAGAAGGCAGGCAGATATCATTGCGCAAAATATTGTTTTGCCGCTTGGCAGCATACTGTTTGGAGTTCACGCATTAATTTTACTTTTAGGCGTTGTTTATGAAGTCGTTGCCGAGAATAACCATCGGCTTGCTTTTTTTGATACTTTTAGTTTTATTCCTGATTACTGCCACAAGCTATGGGGCTTTTTCGGCAAAATAGCTGATGTTATGTTTTTAAAAATCGTTATGTTCTTTGTTTTGCTATATCTTGTTCCTTTTGTTGTTTGCGGTATTGTATCGCTTATTATTCGTGCTTTTACCAAGGGACAAAAGCTTATTGTTGAGGGTAGTGATGCAAAAAGGGCAAAACAACTGTATGATTATATAGAACAAACGCCTGTGAATAAAACTGAGGTTTCCAACATCGAAAGCCTTTGGCTTAAAATCACGGGTATTTCTTTTTGCGGCCCATTTACGGGATTTATTGCATATTCTGTTTTTACCGGATCTTTGAGTAAAAGTAAACCTGAGTGGTGGATGTATGCCCTTTTTGTTGGTATGCTTCTGCTTGGAGGCGTTTTATTGTTTGTTGCATATTATAGGTTCTATTTTATACTTAAACTTATACTCAAGCCTTGTTACAGCAGTGAGAAAAAATGGGAAGAATTCAAGGCTGAGGCAGACCGTTATTGGGTTTCGGTTGACTTTGATGAGCGTAAAAAACGCGCAATGAAAGATCTTAAAAAAGAACAGGAGGAATATGACGGTTGGAAATATAGAAGTGTTGGTAAATCCGAATACTATAAAAGCAAGTTTAAAGAGTATTATGCTGAATATACGGGAACCGATTATGAAACCGATGAGGAGTGGGCAGAAAGAATCGTAAGGGATGTTGAAGATGACCTTTCGGGCGGTGGTTATGGAGATTATTAGATAAAATATAAGGTTTATAAAAGGGACCGTTTCACTGTAGTGAGACAGCCCCTTTTTTGATGCTAGATATTAGATGATAGATAATTAAACCGATAAATTGTAGTTTGAAAGGCGAAACGCCTTTCAAACGCGTAGGGAACGACCAATGTGTCGTTCCGTATAATTACCACATTTTTTAGGAACGGCACGCTGGCCGTTCCCTACGGTGTAATTCGCCAATTTGTGCAATAAATCCCAATTTATTGGATGCCACAAACCACGCCCGCGGGATTATTAATCGCCCGATTTATGGGTTTATACATTCGCGTGCATGGATGAAACGCCACGCGTTTCAAACCCCAATTTATCGTTATGCCAGAGCAAAAAGTAAACCTGCGGTAGGTTTACTTTTTTTATGGTCTTGTGGTAAAATAGATTAAAATAAACAAAGCTAGGGTGATTTTTGTGAATATGAAAAAAACGGGGGAGTTTATTGCCAACGAGCGTAAAGCCATTGGTATGTCGCAACGGGCTCTTGGTGATTATCTTTTTGTTACCGATAAAGCCATTTCAAAATGGGAGCGCGGACTCTCTTGCCCCGACACCGAAAACCTAAAAAGTATCGCTCTGCTTTTTAACTGCAGTATTTCAGAGATATTAAACGGGGAGCGTCGTGATATTTCCACAACAAGCAACCTGCCTGCAAAGGCATCAAGCCCGTTGGAGGATAACGAAAAATACAACAGCGACCTTCGGGTTGAGTTTGATTTAAGTTCTAATAATTTTATATCTTCCTACCTCTTTGGTGATAATTTAGAGCATACCCGCGATTCGGTTAATGGCGGAATTTCGGCAGAGCTACTCAAAAACAGAAAATTTGCAGGTAAACCCGATAGGTACGGCGTGGCAAATGAGTGGTACAGAATAGGGGAGAAAGCCTATATTCACTTTGGCGAAGCCTATACAAAGCATTTTGAAGGCTATCGAATGATTAGAAGCCACGAATGTAATTCTCAGGTTATAACCAACTATAACGGTGAGAAAAGCGGAATTGGTCAAAGCGGAATTTTTATTAAGGAAAATACCGAATACAGATTTGAGATTGTCTGCAAAGCCTTTTCAAATACCCTTGTTACATTAGCGATTAAAAACGAAAATGATGAAATCTGTTACAAAGATATCTTTGAAGCAAAGCAAGATGATTTTGAAGAAATAGCCTTTGATTTTTCTTGCGAATTGGGGTGCGACAACGCAAAACTGGAAATTACCTTCAATTCGGTAGGCACCCTTACCATTGGTGCAGTTTCCTTAATGGAGACACAAAATTTTCACGGTATGCGACTTGATGTTATCAGGCAAATGAAAAAGCTTGGTATTAAGCTACTCCGTTGGCCGGGTGGAAATTTTGCTGGGGAATACAACTGGAAGGACGGACTCTTGCCACGAAACAAAAGAGCTCCAATTCAGTCCTTTTTGTGGCTTGAAACCCAGCCTCACACCTTTGGTTACGATTTTAGTGAGATAAATGTGGATGATTTTATCGCGCTTTGCAAGGAGATAGGCGCTGAAGCTTTTATAACCATAAATCCAACCTGGAATACACCCGATGAAAGCGCCCAGTGGGTGGAATATTGTAACGGTGATGAAAATACAGAATACGGAAAATTAAGAGCTGAAAGAGGATATTCACAGCCGTATAATGTTCAGTTTTGGTCGCTTGGTAATGAGTTTGGTTACGGTCATATGGAGGGGGCTAACACTCCTCGCGATTACAGTAAGGCGGTGTCCGCCCACGCCGAGCAAATGCTGAAAATTTCACCCAATTTAATTTTATGCTCCTCAGGTCCTTACCCCAATATGGAATGGGTGGAAAATTCTGCAAAGCCATTAAGCAAAATTGCCCCCCTTGTTTCCCTTCATCACTATGCCCATTATCCCGAGTTTATCAACCCCGAAAAGCGCAAAGAGGATTATTACAGCTTTATAAATAAGGTATACACAGAATATTATCCTCAGATTGTAGAGCTCAGAGAGCAACTGCCCGACCATATAAAAATTTCCCTTGATGAGTGGAATGCTTGGTATGCCTGGTATCGTCCCGGAAGTGTTACCGAGGGTATTTTTGCGGCAACCTTTATGCATATGCTTTTTAATCAGGCAGATAAATACGGAATTTTCCTTGCCTGTTATTTTGAATCGGTTAATGAAGGCTCTATAAATGTTTATCCCCAAAATGCTAAGCTTACACCAACGGGCAGAGCCCTCAGTCTTATGCAAAATCACGCAAACGGCGCAATAGTTTCCTTAAATAACGATTTTGTTGCCACTAAAAAGGATGACATTATAACCTGCACTCTGATAAATCGTTCCTTCGATAAAAATAAAAGCTTTTTTATACCAAATGTTGGCGGCATTATCACCAATGAGCTTTATTCTTCAAGTGATGTTGTACCATACAGCGAGTTTGAAAGGTCTGAGCTTAAAATTAAGGCTACCGACAAGCTTTTAGAGGTAACAATGCCCGCCCATAGTATGTCTTTAGTTCAAATAAGCCTAAAATAGTATGGAAATAATCCAATAAGTGAGCGAAATCCAAAAATATTGCGATTTGTACAAAAAATACTGTAACATAGCAATAAAAAATTATGTTATAGTGAAATTAGCGCAAAGAAAGTAAAGCTTGTAAAAATAAAATGGAGGTATATTTATGAAAAAAGTTTTAGCACTAACCCTATCTGTTTTAATTCTTGTTTCAACCGTTTTTGTTGGATTTACAGGAATTACTGCGGCAGCCGAAGGTGATACTTCGGTTATCGATTTAATGGATGCTTCAAAATGGGTGCCTAATCCCAACAAAGCAGCTATGACCGTTACGGCAGTAACTGAGGATGATTTTTCAGCACTTAAAGCATCTTCTGCCGATTATCAGTCTATGTATGCCGAGGTTGAGCTTGAAGCAAATACAAAATATGCGTTTTGTTTTGACTTTAAGTCTTCCTTAAAAATTGAAAACATTCAGCTTTGGCCTACAAAGTGCAGTCCTGTTTCATCAAGTGACGGAAGCGTTACCTATGATAAGGAAAATTACACCACCGCCGACCGCATTTTATTTACAGGCGGTTATGATGGCACCACCAATTTCAGTAGCAAAATGGGACATACCGATCCCACCGTTTGGTATGACGGCAATGCTATAGAGTTTACCACCAATGATACCGATACATCCTACAGACTTTTCTTTAAATTCAACGGTGTAGTTAATTCTGAGCTTAGCACCGCAAAAACCTTTATATTTAAAAATGCCGCGATTAAAAAATGTGCAACTGCCGCCGCAACAGTAAAGGGTAACGGTACTGCAAGCGTAACCCCCACAGCCGGTTATATTGGTCAGACTGCAGTTTATACCGCCACCCCTGATGAGGGCGAGGAGTTTTACGGTTGGTATGACGGTGACACACTTGTTTCCACCGACGCTGCCTATACTGCCACTCTTGACTCTGCCGAAAACTCTCTTACCGCTAGATTTACTACAATTAATCTAATGAATATTGCCCTTTGGGGTGAGAGTCCTGCCAGAAAATCAATCACCATAACCGAAGCGGCAGAGGATGATTTTAATACCGTTAAGGTATATGATATTCAGTACGCTTACTTTTATATTAATATGGAGCTTAAGCCCAACACTACATATAAATTAAGCTACGATTACAAAACCGACTACAAGCCTGAATATATTGATATATGGGCTGAAAAGTGCGGTGCTCAGCCTAACTCTGACGGTAATGTTGTGGCAGGTGATGGCTATGCCGATAGTGATAAGCTTTTAAGAAAATGGCTATCTTCATCAAATCTTGACAATACAGTTTGGTATGAAAACAATGCTTTGGAGTTTACCACTAACGATACAGATTCTTCCTATCAGTTCTTTATGAAGTTTGGCGGATTTGTAAATGATGATGCAAAAACTACAAAATCCATCTTCTTTAAGAATTTTACCATTAAAGAAAAGGTTACCGCTTCTGCAACCGCTTTCGGTAACGGTAGTGCAACCGTCTCCAAAACCGAAGGGCTTTACGGTGATGCCGTAACCTATACCGCTACCGCCAACGAGGGCGAGGAATTTTTTGGTTGGTATAATGGCGATACATTGGTTTCCTCCAATGCCGTTTATAACACCACCCTTATTTCGGGCGATAATGCTCTTACCGCAAAATTTTCTACCAATAACCTTATGAACATCAACTGTTGGGGTGAAAGCCCAAGCAGAGCGTCAATTCAAATTACCGAGGATACCATTGATGGTTATAATACCATTAAGGTTTATGATATTCAGTATGCTTATTTCTATGTTAATATGGAGCTAAAGCCAAACACTACATACAAATTAAGCTACGACTACAAAACCGATTATAAGCCTGAATATATTGATATATGGGCAACAAAGTGTGGCGCTCAGCCTAACTCTGACGGTAACGTTGTGGCAGGTGATGGCTATGCCGATAGTGACAAGCTATTAAGAAAATATTTATCTTCATCAAATCTTGACAATACAGTTTGGTATGAAAACAATACTTTGGAGTTCACCACCAATGATACAGATACTTCCTACCAATTCTTTATGAAGTTTGGCGGATTTGTAAATGATGATGCCAAAACCACAAAATCGGTATATTTTAAAAACTTTAAGGTATCTGAGCCTGTTACCGCTACCGCATATACCTTCGGTAACGGCAGTGCAAGTGTTTCTTCTACAGACGGAGCAGTTGGTGACACTGTTATATATTCCGCTATAGCCAATGAAGGCGAGAAATTTGTTGGTTGGTATAACAATAAATATGAATTGGTTTCAAATAATGCAGAATATTCCGCAACGCTTGTGGCAGGCAACAATGAATTAACCGCATATTTTACCACTAATGATAATATGAATATTGCTTCTTGGCATTCAAATCCCAAGAGAAGTGATATGAAGGTAACTGCTACAACCGAAAATGGCGAAAAGGTAATTACCGCTTCAAGTATTTATTATAATCTATATTACATTGATGTAATGCTTCAACCTAATACTGAATACACATTTGCATATGATTTTAAATCTGCCTTAAAATTTGAAAATGTACAGATTTGGCCCTTAAAATGCAATCCCCACGCCGCCGATAACGGCACCGTTACCTATGATAAAGAAAATTACACCGATGCTGATAAGATTTTATTTAAAGGCGGTTATGACGGCACCACAAATCTAAGCTCTATGCTTGGTCATACCTCATATAATGCTTGGTATGATGGCAATAAAATCGCTTTTACAACCAACAATACCGATTCGGCTTACAGAATTTTCTTTAAGATGAACGGTTGGTTGAATAGTGAGGTTACAACCCCCAATGCCGCATACTTTAAAAATGTTAGCGTTAAAAAAGCCTACAATCAAATAGTGGATTTTGAAATAATAGGCGAGGATGCCGATGGCAATATTCTTTCAGATTCCAGCGAGTTTGCTACTGCCGAAACCGTTAAAACTGAAAACAATGACGGCACCATTACCGCTAAGGTTTTATATGCCGATGATGAGGCAAGTATGGTTGTATTTAAGGGATGGTATGAGGGCGAAACCTTCCGTTCAGGCGAGGAAGCCTATACCTTTGATCCCAATGTAGTTAATGCTGAAAATTTGGTTGCAAAGTTTGTTAGCCGCAATGTTTTGGAAGGTGCAGGTAGCTTTGAAAATCACGGCGCAGAAAAAAGCCTTCGAGTTTCTCCCGCAGGTGAGGGTGTTCTTCCCGAAGGTGAAAAATGGGGTATGTGGAGTAAATGGCCTACCAATAGCGAGATTACAGGTGGGTATGAATGCGAATCCACAAACGGCTCAATGGTTGTTACCTCAGGCACACAAATTGGTATAAAATATCTTTCTTCTCTTAAGTGGGATGAGGAAAATCAGCAATATATAAGCGAAATCGCCACCACAACCCTTGACCCCGTAGACGGCAACAAAATGCTTAGAATTTCGGCTCCTTTCCGTTCTGCCGTACGCAAAATAGATAATCTTAAACCTAACACAAATTATACATTAAGCTTCTATGTATGGAATCCCGACAGATGGAACTGTTTGCGTACAGTAGCCATAGCCGATAGCGTGGAGCTTGAAACATATACTGTTAAAAGCACCGACAGCTGCAAGGTTTATGATTACTTTAATGGTATGACACCTGCTAAATTCGTAAACGATACCGGACTGAATGAGGAATATGCCGTTGGCGAGTGGCAAAAGCTCACCTTTAATTTCACTACCGATAGTGATGATACACACCTCTATCTACATTTAGGTCTTGCAAGAAAGGATGTAGCAGGTGCCTTAGGTTACATTTATATAGATAATCTTATAGCTTACGAAAATGTATTTGAAAATATCGGCAATGCAATCCGTGCAAATGATTCTGCTCTCCGCTTTAAATATTCTCTTAAAAATGAGTATTTAACCGAGTATTATGAGGGCTCTACAATTTCTAAGATTGGTTTAATCGCTTCTCCTACCGAAGAAATTGAAGGTAATTTCACAATAGAAAACGCTCATACAGTTAAGGATGTTACCGAAAATAATTATCAGTATGTAGATGGCGACACCCAAAGCACCTACTTCACCGCGGCACTTTACAATATTGGTCGCAGTGGCGGAAAAATAGATTACAACGATTACGCAAAGGATTTCAGCGTTCGCGCCTTTGTAGTGTATGAGCGTGAAGACGGTACAAAATTCACCTTCTATGGAGATACCGTTACCGCAAATATCTTTGATGTAATGTACGCTGTAAAGCTAAATGCTACAAGTCAGTCAGATATGGCTATTGTAGATGCAATGCTGGATAATGAGGCTCTTTACGAGATTTATCAGAATTATCAAAACAAAAACAGCTTCTACATTGATAAATCACACGCGGCAAACTATGCATACTCTATGGCGGTTCTTGGTGATATTCAAACCACAAACTATTATTACAGAGATAAACTCAGCGCTCCCTTTGATTGGATAATTGACAATGCCGAGGATAAGAATATTCAGTATGTTTTCGGACTTGGCGATATTACCGATATGAGCACCGATGCAGAGTTTTTGGCCGCTAAAGAACAATTGCTGCGTATTAAAGAGGCCGGAATCGATCAGTCCATTATTCGTGGTAATCACGACTGGAGCTACAACAACTATATCACCTATGAGGATTTTGGTGAAGGACTTGTATCATTTGACGGCACTATGAGAAGCTATTACAGGCTTACCACCATCGGCGGTGTTAAGTACATGATGCTTAGCCTGGATTTCTTCCCGAATGATGATGTTGTTGCCTGGGCAGATGAGGTTATAGCCGCACATCCCGATTATAATGTAATTATTTCCACCCACGGTTATTTTGATGACGGTATGATAATTGGTGACGGTAATCTCTTGCAGGATGAGGATATTCAGTGGGTAGATGATCCCACTACGGCAAACAGCGGTCAGGACCTTTTTGACAAGCTTGTAAATAAGCACAGCAATATTGTGCTTTTGCTCTGCGGTCACGCAATACCGGTTGATCACGGTCCAAGCTATGAGGTTACAAACCGTGCCGATGGCTCAAAGGTTGTTCAGCTGATGGTTAATCATCAGCACCTTGAGTATTACGGAAAGCAATCCTACGGTATGTTGGCAATGCTTTACTTCTCTGAGGATGGCAAGAATGTTCAGCTTGAATATTTCTCTACCGTAAATGAGATGTTCTATATGGAAAAATTCCAGTATGAATTTACACTTGATATTAAATAATAAATTTTATTGATTAGAAAGTGTAAAAATTTATAAAATCAGGTAAATCAGTTAAAATTAAACGGGGCTGTCCATTTGTGACCGCCCCGTTTAGATATTGGATTTATCAAGCAATGCAAAAAAATCTTGTAGAATTTTGTTATATATGGTATAATGCTCATAATATCCTAAGTGAAAGAGGTTGAAAAATTGGCTAAGCTTTTAACGGGTACGGTTGATATGACCGTTGGTACTCCCTGGAAGAAAATTTTACAGTTTACTATGCCTATGTTAATAGGTAATATTGCGCAGCAATTTTACAGTACGGTAGATACCATTGTGGTGGGAAGATATGCAACCCACGGCGATAATGCCATTGCTTCTGTTGGAAGCGCCCTTCCCATACTCAATATGCTGCTTGTTCTTTTTATAGGAATTTCGGCGGGTGCAAGTGTTATGGTTGCCCAGTATTTTGGGGCAAAAAACCGCAAAGCTCTCTCCATAACCGTCGGTAACTGCATTACTGCAACCGCAGTTGCCTCATTGGGGCTTATTGCTATTGCATCCCCCTTTATAAGGCAGGTTTTGGTATTTCTTAATACCCCTGAAAATATTTTGCAGGGCTGCTATGAGTATCTTATGATTTCCCTTATAGGTATAGCGGGTATGGCATACTATAACATATTAAGCGGTATTTTGCGCGGACTCGGTGACTCCTTCTCCGCCCTTGTTTATTTGCTTATTGCAACTGTTATAAATATTGTGCTTGATATTTATTTTGTTGCGGTGCTTAAAATGGATGTTGCGGGTGTTGCCCTTGCTACCGTTATTGCTCAGGCAATATCCTCTATTCTTTGTTTAATAAAGCTTTCCCGTATGAAGCAGCACTTCGATTTTGGATTTAAATATCTAAAGCCAATGGGAAGCTACATTAAAACTCTTGTAAAATTAGGACTCCCCTCGGGACTTACTCAGGCAATAATCTCATCTGCAATGATAATTGTTCAGTCCCTTACCAATCAATTTGGTGAGCAGTTTATAGCCGCCAATGTAATTATAATGCGTGTTGACGGCTTTGCTATGATGCCCAATTTCTCCTTTGGTATGGCGCTTACCACCTATTCGGGACAAAATGTTGGCGCAAATCTTTATGACAGAGTTACTAAAGGTGCAAAGCAGGGTACCTTAATGGCGGTGGGTTGTTCAACCGTAATTACAGGCGTAATACTTCTTTTTGGTAAAGACCTTATGGGAGTTTTTACCGAAACAACCGAGCTTGTAAATTTGGCGGCGCGACTTATGGTTATTCTTGCGGTGGGATATATAGCAATGGCGGTAACCCAAAGCCTTTCGGGTATAATGCGAGGCGCGGGAGATACTATGACGCCTATGTGGATTTCCCTTATAACCACCGTTGCGGTGCGCGTACCCCTTGCCTACGGAATTTCCTATTTAACGGCAACCGAGTCCCTTCCTAACGGTAAAAAGGAGTGCATACAGATTTCATTGCTCTGTTCTTGGGTGATTGGCGCAATTCTTACGGTGATTTTCTTTAGCCGAGGCAAATGGAAATCTAAAGCAATTAAATAAAAGCCGAGCGCTTTTATTGAAAAATGCAGAATTTAACCGAAAGACATGGGTTTGAAACGCCACGCGTTTGTTGAAGTTTGTCAAAATTTGTGCATAGTAAATAAAAATTTTCGTTAGTATATAGTATATATAACATACAGATTTTATTTGATTTTATTCTAACTTTATGTTATAATGTTAGTAACTGAAAATATGCGATTTTTTTATTTCGCTGTTTTTGTTAAAATTTTCACTATCCAAGGAGGATTCAAAATGGAGGATAAGAAAACTCTTCCCTTCAACGGTACTCCCGAGCAAGAAGCTGAGCTTCTTAAGGTTATCAATGAAGGTAAGACCGAAAAAGGTGCTTTGATGGCTATAATGCAAAAAGCACAGGACATCTACGGCTATCTCCCGATTGAGGTTCAAACCATTATCGCAAGAGAGCTTGAGATTCCGCTTCAGGAGGTTTACGGTGTTGCAACCTTCTATGCACAGTTCTCACTGTATCCCAAGGGTGAGTATAAAATTTCTGTTTGCCTTGGTACAGCTTGTTATGTTAAGGGTGCAGGTGATATTTACGATAAACTTCAAGAGAAGCTTGGTATCGCCGGTGGCGAATGTACACCTGACGGTAAGTTCTCGCTTGAAGCTTGCCGTTGTATCGGTGCTTGCGGTCTTGCTCCCGTTCTTACAGTTAATGAGGATGTTTACGGCAGACTCACTAAGGACGATGTAGAGGACATTTTGGCAAAATATTAAGCCTATGATGACCGAACTTTCCCTTAATATTCTGGATATTGCTGAAAACTCGGTTAAAGCAGGCGCTCCCCTTACCGAAATTACGGTAACGGCAAACACCAGCCAAAATCTTTTGGAAATTATCATCCGCGATAACGGTTGCGGTATGACAGAGGAGCAGGTTAAACGGGTAATTGATCCTTTCTACACAACCAGAACAACCCGTAAGGTTGGTTTAGGTGTTCCTTTTTTCAAAGAGTCGGCTGAGTCGGCGGGCGGAAGCTTTTTTATAGACTCCAAGGTGGGGGTTGGCACTACAGTTAAGGCAAGCTATGAGCTTGATAATATCGACCGTATGCCAATGGGCGATTTAACCGCCACCATCCACACCCTTGTAACAATGCACTGTGATTTGGATTTTTTGTTTACATACAGAGTAAACGAAAACGAATTTGTCCTTGATACAAGAGAGCTCAGGGAAATTCTTGGTGATATTTCCTTTAAGGAGTATGAGGTTAGCAATTATATTAAGGATTATTTAAAGGAAAATATAACCTCCGTTACAGGAGAAATAATTATATAATTAGGAGGCAAATTCAATGAAATCGCTTGAGGAACTTAAAGCAATACGCGATAAAATGAAAAATCAGGTTGGAATTCGCAGCGAAGAAGAAAATACTACCCGTGTTGTTGTTGGTATGGCTACCTGCGGTATCGCAGCAGGCGCTCGTCCCGTTCTTACTGCTTTTTCTGATTTAGTTCAAGAAAACGGACTTAGCAATGTATCTGTTACACAAACAGGTTGTATCGGTCTTTGTATGTATGAGCCCATTGTTGAGGTTTATGAGCCCGGTAAAGAAAAGGTTACCTATGTTAAAATGACTGCTGAAAAGGCTGCTGAGGTTGTTAATCTTCACCTTAAAGGCGGTAATGTAGTTACCAAGTATGTTATTGATAAATAAAAGGGAGGAAATATAGATGTATCGTTCACACGTTTTGGTTTGCGGTGGTACAGGCTGTACTTCTTCCGGAAGCCAAAAGATTATTGCTGCTTTAGAAAATGAAATTAAAGCAAATGGCTTAGAAACCGAAGTTCAGGTTGTTAAAACAGGTTGTTTCGGTCTTTGTGCACTTGGCCCCATTATGATTGTTTACCCCGAGGGTACCTTCTACTCAATGGTTAAAGAGGAGGATATCCCCGAAATCGTTTCCGAGCATTTACTTAAAGGTAGAATTGTAAGCCGTTTGGTTTATGATGAAACCGTTGCAGATGACGGTATTAAATCTCTTAACGACACCGACTTCTACAAAAAGCAAATGCGTATCGCTCTTCGTAACTGCGGTGTTATTAACCCCGAGGCTATTGATGAATACATTGGCTGTGACGGTTACGAGGCTTTAGGTAAGGTTCTTACTTCAATGACCCCCGACGAAGTTATTGAAACCATTTTAGACAGTGGTCTTCGCGGTCGAGGCGGCGGCGGATTCCCCACCGGTCTTAAGTGGAAGCTTGCCAAGGGCAACGACGCCGACCAGAAATATGTTTGCTGTAACGCCGACGAAGGTGACCCGGGTGCATTTATGGACCGTTCAATCCTTGAGGGTGACCCCCATGTTGTATTAGAGGCTATGGCAATTGCAGGTTACGCAATCGGCGCAACTCAGGGTTACATCTACATTCGTGCAGAGTACCCCATTGCAGTTGAAAGACTTAATGTTGCTATTAAGCAGGCTCGTGAGTACGGTCTCCTTGGCAAAAACATCTTCGGCACCGACTTCAGCTTTGATATTGAGCTTCGTCTTGGCGCAGGCGCATTCGTTTGCGGTGAGGAAACTGCTCTTATGACCTCTATCGAAGGTCACCGCGGTGAGCCCAGACCCCGTCCTCCTTTCCCTGCAGTTAAGGGTCTTTTCGGCAAACCCACCATTCTTAACAATGTTGAAACCTATGCTAATATTCCCCGTATAATCCTTCTTGGCGCTGATTGGTTCAAGTCAATCGGTACTGAGAAATCCAAGGGTACCAAGGTGTTTGCACTTGGCGGTAAAATCAAAAACACCGGTCTTGTTGAAATTCCTATGGGTACTACCCTCCGCGAGGTTGTAGAGGAAATCGGCGGCGGTATTCCTAACGGTAAAACCTTTAAGGCTGCTCAAACAGGTGGTCCCTCCGGCGGATGTATCCCTGCAAGCCTTATTGATACCCCCATTGACTATGATAACCTTATTGCAATCGGCTCTATGATGGGTTCGGGCGGACTTATTGTTATGGATGAAGATACCTGTATGGTTGACATCGCTAAGTTCTTCCTTGAGTTTACCGTTGATGAGTCCTGCGGTAAGTGTACTCCTTGCCGTATCGGTACCAAGAGACTTTTGGAAATGCTTGATAAAATCACTAAAGGTCAGGCTACCTTAGAGGATATTGACAAGATGGAAGAGCTTTGCTACTACATCAAGGATAACTCCCTCTGCGGACTTGGTCAAACTGCTCCTAACCCTGTTCTTTCTACCCTTAAATACTTCCGTGATGAGTATGTAGCTCACGTTGTTGATAAGAAGTGCCCCGCAGGTGTTTGTAAGGATCTTCTTTCCTACAGCATCATTAAGGATAAGTGCTTCGGTTGCGGTATGTGTGCTAAGGCTTGTCCTGCAGGCGCAATTGTTAAAACCGATTACACCGCACCCGGTAAGAAGCTTCCCGCTTATGCGATTGATTCTTCTAAGTGCGTTAAGTGTGGCGCTTGTATTGATACCTGTAAGTTTAAGGCTATTGTTAAGGAATAAGAAGGGAGTGTGCCTATAATGAGTTTAGTAAATATTAAAATTAACGGTATGCCCCTGAGCGTACCCGCAGGTACTACTATTTTAGAGGCTGCAAGAGAGTTCGGTATTGAAATCCCCACTCTTTGCCATATGAAAGACCTTAACGAAATCGGTGCTTGCCGTATTTGTGTTGTTGAGGTTAAGGGCGCTCGCTCTTTGGTTGCATCCTGTGTATATCCAGTAAATGAGGGTATGGAGGTATTCACCAATACTCCTCGCGTATTAAATGCCCGTAAAAAGACCTTAGAGCTTATTCTCTCCACCCACGACCGTAAGTGTCTTTCCTGCTCCAGAAGTGGTAAATGTGAGCTTCAGACTCTTTGCCGCGAGCTCGGTGTTGAGGATGAGGGCAAGTATGACGGCGATAAAAAGGTATACGCTTTAGATACCTCTGCCGTTCATATGGTTCGTGATAACAATAAATGTATTCTTTGCCGTCGTTGCGTTGCTGCCTGCCGTCAGCAGTTTGTTGGCGTTATCGGTCCTAACAACCGTGGTTTTGAAACCAACATCGGCTGTGCATTTGAAAAACCCCTTGGCGAAACCGCTTGTATCCATTGCGGTCAGTGTATTGTAAGCTGTCCCACAGGTGCCCTTGCAGAGCGTGACGATACCGATAAGGTATTTGCCGCTATTGCAGACCCCACAAAGCATGTTATTGTTCAGACTGCACCTTCTATCCGTGCAACCCTCGGTGAGTGCTTTGATATGCCTGTTGGCACCAATGTAGAGGGCAAAATGGTTGCTGCTCTCCGTCGCCTTGGCTTTGACAAGGTATTTGATACCGATTTTGCTGCCGACCTTACCATTATGGAAGAGGCTAATGAGTTTGTTGAGCGCGTTAATAACGGCGGTAAGTTACCCCTTATCACCTCTTGCTCACCCGGTTGGGTTAAATTCTGCGAGATGTATCATCCCGACCTTTTAGAGAATGTTTCCAGCTGTAAATCTCCTCAGCAGATGTTCGGTGCAGTTATTAAAACCTGGTATGCAGAGCAAAACGGCATTGATCCTAAGGATATTGTTTCTGTTTCTGTTATGCCTTGTACCGCTAAGAAGTTTGAGGTAGACCGCGATGATCAAAACGCCGCAGGTGTTCCCGATGTTGATATTTCTATCACCACCCGTGAGCTTGCCCGTATGATTGAGCGCGCATCTATTAAGTTCACCAAGCTTCCTGATGAGCAGTTTGATAATCCTCTTGGCGAGTCTACAGGCGCATCTGTTATCTTTGGCGCTACCGGTGGTGTTATGGAAGCTGCCCTTCGTACCGCTGTTGAAACCATCACAGGCAAAGAGCTTGAGAATGTAAACTTTGAAGCTGTTCGCGGTACTGCTCCCGTTAAGGTTGCAACCCTTAATGTTGGCGGTATGGATGTTAAGGTTGGTGTTGCCAGTGGCGCAGGTGCCGCACACGCTCTCCTTACCCGCGTTAAGAACGGCGAACAGTTCCACTTTATTGAGATTATGGGTTGCCCAGGCGGTTGTGTAAACGGCGGCGGTCAGCCTCATCAGCCCGCAGCAGTTCGTAGCTTTGAGGATCTTAAGGCTCTCCGCGCAGCTGCACTTTACGCTGATGATGCTTCTAAGGGTATTCGTAAATCTCACGAAAATCCTATGATTAAGAAAATCTACGCAGAGTATTTTGGTAAACCAGGTAGCCACAAGGCTCACGAGGTTCTCCACACCTCTTATGTAGACCGTTCTAAGGATTATACTAAATAATCTTTAATGTATTAAGGAGAATGTAAAAAAATACTCTCCAAAATCTTATAAAATCAGGGAAATCAGTTAAAAATGAATGGGGAAGAAGTGAAAACATTTTCACTTCTTCCCCTTTTTGGATGTCGGATGTTAGAGGCTGGATGGTTGATAAATAAACCGATAAATTGGGGTTTGAAACGCGTGGCGTTTCATCCATGCACGCGAATGTATAAACCCATAAATCGGGCGATTAATAATCCCGCGGGCGTGGTTTGTGGCATCGAATAAATTGGGATTTCTTGCACAAATTGGCGAGTTACACCGTAGGGAACGACCAATGTGTCGTTCCGTATAATTACCACATTTTTTAGGAACGGCACGCTGGCCGTTCCCTACATCTGTTTAATATAATCTCATTTTCAATTTATCGGTTAAATAATTAATTTTCAATTTCCTATTTTCAATTTTCAATTTATAAGGCATTTGTTTTTTACAGCCCCGCACTATGTAAAAGAGTTATTTATTGTACTTCTATTCCTTATCAAACAAGGGATGAAGATAATATACTGTGTCATCGGAGGATGAGCTATCATCTGATGAATGACCGTAGTGATATTTCCAAAGCCCGTGTTTAATAGCGGCTGTGTTTATTGAGATATACTCATAGCCCTTATGAAAGGTAGAGGACTTTGAATAGAAAGACCTGTCCACAGTGGTAATAATCCCAAAAAAGGAACCGTTTTTCACAAGTATTTCCTCATCGCTAATCGGTCTGCTTTGCGAGTCACTATCAGAGCTTTGCCTATCATACCCGCCGTCATCCTCTTGGTATGAATTAAGGTCAATTCTCCAACGATTTGCCTCAGCGCGTATTTTATTGTATTCGTTATCGTTATATTCTACCTCAGAAACATAAATATCGGGTTCCTTGCTTGACCACATAGGATATTGAGGACTTCCACTCACTATTTTATCGGTTTTTAATGCTGAAACGGTAAACAGCTTCATAATATCACGCCACCCTTAATTTTATATTTTTAAAAATTATAACACGAGGCATTTAAAAAATCAACAGCTTCAAAAACACAAAAATCTCCTTGTTTTACAGATTTGCCCTTTTGGCATTTGCAAAACAAGGAGATTATTATGTATTAAATTTGGATTAATAGACTTTACAAAACAGACATTAAAATAAAGCCTAACACAAATACGCCTGCGCCAACGGCTGTTGGGAATAAAATCCCCAATTTAAATTCGGGCTTCCAATTTAACTTTTTGCAGTTAGCGTTAAATTTTATGCAGTATGCAATATATCTTATGGGAGTAAGAATAACGCCTATAAAAATTGTTAAAAACAATTGTATAACCATTAATCCCAATTTGCCGCCCAAATCAACATCATAGGTTTTATGGCCGTCTGCATATGTAGTTTCAATTACATAATCGTAGTTGAAAATGTTTTTAAATCCGTGACGGCGCACAGAAATAACCGACGGAACAGAAATAACAAGGGCGCCCACAACAGCAAGAAGGGGAGTGATTTTTAAACCTACAGTAATAAGAAGCCAACCAATGCAACAAAAAATAACAATTTTCCAAATTTCCTTAAGACCGTGACTCATTTTATCAAGAGCCTCGTTTTCCATAGCATTTAATTCTTGATTTACTGTTTGATCAGACATAAATTATTCCTCCTTTTTATTATGACCATTAATCAAAAGTCCAATATTAGAATACCATAGTATTTTTGTTTTGTCAAGCATTTTGAGATAATAGTATTGCAATATTTTTTTTAGGAGAAGGTTATGTTAAGCAAAAAAATTTATGAATTAAGGTTATCCTTTGGTTGGACTCAGGTGCAATTATCTCAGAAATTAGGTGTAACAAAGCAAACGGTGTCCAACTGGGAAAACGACAATATTCAACCGTCAATAGATATGTTAATTAAGCTTTCAAAAATTTTTAATGTTTCAACCGATTATATATTGGGGTTAACATCTGAAAATGTGATAAATGTTGATGGACTTCCAACAGAATTTATTTCACATCTGGTTCAAATTATAAATGATTATAAATCTAAATAGGTATTCAAAACGGCGGGGTGAATTTCACCTCGCTTGTGCTTTTTGTATTTAGGTGTTATCACGATTAAATAATGAGTTATTAAAATAATGTAAAAATGTGGTATAAAGCTATTGATTTAGTCTTTACAACTTTGTATAATGTAAGTGTAGCTAGAGTATTCAAAGCTCTGGCTACCTTGGAGGTATTTTTATGAAGTATTATGTAGGAATTGATATTGGCGGAACCAAAATTAATGTTGGTATTTTAAATGGTGAAAATGAGCTTATTGCAAATAAAGTCGCCCCCATTCCCGAGGATAAAAGCTGTCATTCGGTGCTTGAGGTTGCGGCAGATACCCTATGCCTTTTGTTGGAGGAGCAGGGTATAGAAAAAAGATATGTTTTTAGCGTTGGTATTGGTGTGCCCGGTACAGTTTCTTCGGATTGCAGGGTAGCAAGCTTTGTACCTAATCTGGGTTGGCGCGATGAACCCGTTGCAGATATATTTAAGGGTTTGACAGGATTTCCCGCAAGGGTTTTGCAGGATTCCAGAGCAGGAGCTTATGGCGAATACAAGGCGGGAAGCGGCAAGGGCAGCAACGCACTTATCTGCATTACTCTTGGTACAGGAATTGGCACAGGTCTTGTAATCGACGGCAAAATTTATCACGGCGCTTTACTTTCGGCAGGTGAGCTTGGACATATTCCCGTAGCCGAACAGGGCAGACCTTGCGGATGCGGCAAGCAGGGCTGTTTGGAATGTTATGCCGCGGGTAAGGGCTTAGACCAAACCGCCAAGGAATTTTACGGCGGGGATGCCACAGCCCGCGATTTATTCGAGGCGGCAGAAAAGGGTGATGAGGACGCCCATTTTGCCATCAATCAAGCAATAAATATGCTTGGCAAGGTTATTGTTTCTGCCATTAATCTTCTCTCCCCCGATTGCCTTATTTTTAGCGGCGGATTATCGGCTCAAACCGAGCTTTACCTGAAACCCCTTGTTCAGTATATCAGAGAACATTCATATAAAACCGAAGGGCAAAGGGAGCTTAAAATTGCCCTTGCTCAGTGGAAGGAAAACGCGCCTATGGTGGGCGCCGCTATTTTCGGCAAAGAAAACACAGTCGGTAGAAAGCCTATGCTTTCGGCATCGGTTATGTGCGCCGACCAGCTTAATATGGCTGAGGAGCTTGAAGCCCTTACTGATGCGGGAATTGACCTTTTCCATGTGGATGTTATGGATGGTCATTTTGTACCCAATTATATGATTCCTCCCGAAATGGTTAAGGCGATGAGCAAGGTCTCCAAAATCCCCCTTGATATTCACCTTATGGTGGATAATCCCGATATGGCTATAGATATGCTTCCCCTTCGCAGTTATGATATTGTTACGGTGCATTTTGAAACAAGCCGTCACATTGAACGCACACTCTCTCTTATAAGGGCAAAGGGCGCTAAAGTAGGCTTGGCAATCAATCCCGGCACTCCTCTTTCGGCAATTTCTGAGCTGGTAAACAGTATTGATATGCTTCTTGTTATGACGGTTAATCCCGGTTATGCGGGACAAAAGCTTGTAAACGGCGCCTTTGATAAAATAAAGAGAGCTAGAAAAATGCTTGATGATGCAGGCAGAACAGATGTGATTTTAGAGGTTGACGGCAACTGCAGTTTTGAAAATATACCAAAAATGTACGAGGCAGGCGCAGATGTATTTGTTGTGGGAACTTCAAGTGTTTTCCACAAGGATTACACCTATGAAACCGCAACCCAAAAGGTACTTGACTCGTTAAAATAAATACTGAACAAAGGTCGATTATTATGTTTAACAAAATCACGCCTGAAAAAGCAGGTGTTCCATCCGAAAAAATCACAGAATACATAAACTGCCTTACTAATTGCGGTGCAAACACCCACGGCCTTATGTTGCTCAAAGGCAACGACGTTTTTTACGAGGGCTATTGGGAGCCTTTTAATAAGGATTTCACTCACAGAATGTATTCACAAACCAAAAGTTACGTTGGCATTGCCATTGGACTTCTTTTAGATGAAGGCAAAATTAAATTAAGTGACAGAATTATAGAATATTTTCCCGAAAAAATTGACGGTGAAATTTCAAAGGAACTGAACGAACTGACAATTGAGCAGATGCTAACTATGACAACGGCAGGACCCTCTAAAAACTGGTTCACCGAAACCGACCTCGACCGCACACACCTATACTTTAACGCTCGAATTGGGGACTACAAAGCAGGTACTATTTGGGCGTATGATAGTGCAGGTTCTCAGGTGCTTTCTGCACTTGTGGAAAAACTTTCAGGAATGGAACTTCTTGAATATTTACGATTAAAACTCTTCAACAAAATGGGAACCTTTAAAACTGCCGAAATTCTTAAAACTCGCAATGGTGACAGTTGGGGTGATTCCGCCCTTATTTGCACAATGCGAGATATGGCGTCATTTGGCAGACTTTTAATGCAGGGTGGCAATTGGAACGGCGAACAACTTATAAGTGCCGATTACGTAAAAAAAGCAACTTCCGCCTTGGTGGATAATCATAGAAGTGCCTTTGATACCGAACTTACCTACGGTTATGGCTACCAAATTTGGAAAATCGCCCAAAATGGTTTTGGATTTATAGGTATGGGTGATCAGTTAACCCTCTGCCTTCCCCATAAGGATTTAATGCTTGTGCTAACCTCGGATAATCAGTACAATCACCCTGTACGCCAAATAATTATTAATCAGTTTTTTGATATAATTGTTGCAAATGCAGGTGATGAATTAGAGGAAAATCCGGTTGCACTAAATGAACTTGAAAATTTAACCTATAATCTTAAACTGCGAGTTATAAAAGGTGAAAGCGATTCACCCTTAAAGGAAAAAATCAACGGCAAAACCTTTGTTTGCGACCAAAACAATTTAGGATTTAAACAATTTTCATTTGAATTTGGTGATGATGAAGGAATTTTTAAATATATTAACGAACAGGGCGAAAAGGAAATCCCCTTTGGCATAAACAAAAACGTTTTTGGTAAATTCCCTCAACTTGGCTACTCTAATGACAGGGGCGGGGCAAAAACAACCGACGGATTTATGTATAACGACGCTGTTTCGCTCTGTTTTAAGGATGATAACAAAATTATTCTTTTGGTGCAGATAATTGATAAATATTTCGGTAATGTACACGCCCGATTTGCCTTTAACGGTGACACTTGCGTGGCTGAGTTCATTAAAAATGCAGAGGACTTTTTAAACGAATATCAAGGTCTTATCATTGCACGTTGCTAAAAATATAGCACAAAAATGCTTTACTTAAATAAACAGGAGATGCGCAAAAATGGAACTTAACCAAATTTTCCGAAGCCACATGGTGCTTCAGGCTAATAAGCCTGTAAATATTTTTGGCAAAGGCGAAGGAACAGTTAAGGTTGAAATTAACGGAAAAACTTCTGAAACTATGGCAAAGGGTGACTGGGTGGTAACCCTTCCGCCAAGTGATTATTCAGGCCCTCACATTATGAAAATAACAATGAACGAGGAAACGGTTGCCCTGCACGATATTTATTTTGGTGACGTTATTTTACTTGCAGGGCAATCTAATTTACAATTTAGAATGAACGCGTCTACCTACAATGAAAGTCTTTATAAAAGCAACAATTTAACACGCTTTTACTGTTCGGAACGTCCCGAAGAGGGGGAGCATTTTACCCCCGAAGACGGTTGGGTTGTATGTGATGCCGAAACGGTCGGTTGGTGGTCGGCGGTTGGCTATCATTTAGCCGATTTTCTGAACGAAGAAACCAATCACGCTATTGGTATTGTTGGTTGCTATCAAGGTGGGTCATCCATTCAAGGTTGGCTTCCACACGAATCCCTTGCAAACACTCCTGCATATATCCCCTTTGAAAATCGCTGTTCCAAATATCCTTGGAACGAAGATGGCTTTAACTATAACTTTATGTTTAAAAAACTTATTCCCTTTACCTTTAAGGCGGTAGTTTGGTATCAGGGAGAATCCAACCGAAGAATTGATGAAGCCGAAAATTATTACTTTATGCTAACAACACTTATTGATTTATGGCGTAAGAATTTAAAAGATTTAACCTTACCTTTTATTGTAATTCAAATACATAAATACGCCGCTGTTTTGGCGGGTAAAGATTCTGAAGGTTGGCAAACGGTTCAGGCAGCACAAGTAAAAATAGCCGAAACAATGGAAAACGTGTATTGTGTAAAAAGTGCCGACGTTTGTGAGGATAATGACATACATCCCCCAACAAAAATTCATTTATCAAAACGAATTGCTGAAAAACTTCTTGAGGTTTAAATTATGAATTTTTTAAATTACGTTAATCCTTTAATGGGTACAAACTCGGTAAAAACCTACTCAAACGGCAACGTTTCGCCCATAACCGCCCTTCCCTTTGGAGCAAATCATTTCACTTTGGAAACAAGAGCAGATAGTGATTTTTTGTATTTTAATCCTAACGACCATCAAACAACGGGCATAAGGCTCACCCATCAACTCAGTCCTTGGCTCGGTGATTACGGGGCTATAACTTTGCTCCCAACTTCTGAAGAAAGGGTAGATTTTACCCCCCTTAGAGCAAGTGGATACGTAAAAGAAAAAACTGTTTTTTCGCCCTGCCTTTTAAAATGCGGATTTTTACGTTATCAAACCGAAATGAGCCTTGTTCCCACCATGCACGGAGCAAGGGGAAGTATTAATTATGTCGATAATGCTCCTAAAAAAAGACTTTTTATTGATTTTGCAAAAAGAAATTCCCAAATAGTAATAGATGCCGAAAACGGTGTAATTAAAGGTTACGTTTCAAACCATATTTTGCCCCAGGCTTTACCCAAAAACTTTAAAGAATTTTTCATTATAAAGTTTAACTCTCCCATAAATCTTAAAAATACTATTTCTGAGGTTTCGGGTGAAGAACAAACCGAAAGCAGTTTATATAACGGCGAAAATTTAAAAATCAGCCTTTGTTTTGATACCACAAATACCAAAATTGAATATCAACTTGCTACTTCATATATAGATTTTAATCAGGCAGAATTAAATCTTAAAACCGAAATCGGTGAAAAAAGTGAAAAAGAACTTTTAAATCTAGCAGAGGAAGTTTGGAAGGAAAAACTTTCTAAAATTGAAATTGAAGTCGATAACGAGGAGCAAAAACGCACCTTTTATACCTGTCTTTACAGAACATATCTTTTCCCTCATACCTTTCACGAAATAGACGAAAAGGGTGAAAAAATCCATTACAGTCCCGCAAACGGCAAGGTTTTAAGCGGTCCGTTTTATACCGATATGGGATTTTGGGATGTTTACCGCACCTCTTTCCCATTAATGACAATTCTCAACCCCGAAATGTATAGGGATGTTTGCAAGGGACTTATAAATTTCTATAAGGAATCGGGTTGGTTACCCCGTTTTTCGGCTCCGGGCCCCATTTCCTGTATGCCGGGTACGGCAATTGATATGGTTTTTGCCGATGCTGTAAAAAAAGGCATAATTACCGATAAAAATGATATCGCCCTTATGCTTGAGGGTATGCTGAAGCACGCAAATACCCCCTGTGAGGAGCCAAAGCTGGGCGGTCGTGACGGCATAGCTACCTATAATAAGCTAGGATATGTCACCCTTGATTACCGCGAAAGTGTAAACAAAACTCTTGACTATGCCTACGGTGACTTTTGCATTTCTATTCTTGCCGAGGCGCTTGGTAAAACCGATATTGCAAAGGAATACAAAACCCGCGCACTTAACTACAAAAATATTTTTGATAGCGAAACAAATTTAATGAAGGCAAGGGACGAAAAGGGCAACACCCGTCCCAATTTCAGCGAATTTGAGTGGAGCTTTGACTATACCGAAGGCTCTGCCTGGCAAAATAGCTTTTCTGTTTTTCACGATATGGCAGGTCACGCTGAGCTTATGGGCGGTAAAGACCAAATGATTAAAATGATAGATAGACTTTTTGCTCTGCCCCCGATATTTGAGGTTGGGTACAGAAAAAAAGAAATCCACGAAATGACCGAAATGGCATCTGTGGATTTTGGTCAGTGCGCCCTTTCAAATCAGCCCAGCTTCCATATTCCCTACATCTATTCCTATATGGGCGCATTAGATAAAACCTGCTATCAGGTTCGTCGTGCCGTAAAGGAGCTTTTTGATAGCTCGATAGATGGATTCCCCGGTGATGAGGATACGGGAAGTATGTCGGCTTGGTATATTTTTTCATCCCTTGGTTTTTATCCCTTCACCCCCGGTACAGGCGAGTATGTTTTGGCGTCACCCTCGGTAAAACGGGCGGTTATCCATACAGGCTACGCCACCGATTTTACCGTTGATACCGAAAATTTTGGTGAGGGTAATGTTTATGTGGCTGAAGTTTCCCAAAACTGCAAGAGTGTACAACGCACCTACATAACCCACCAAAGTATTACGGAAGATAGTACCCTTAAATTCACTTTAACCGATACTCCCACAAATAAAATTTACCCCAACCCCCCATTTTCCCTAAGTGAAAAAATGTAGGTTTTAAATCCCAAAGCAAGATTTTGTTTTGGGATTTAAAATATTATTGTCAAATTTCAAAAATGGTATTGCTATTATTCGAGTTTTAGAATATAATAATACTTGAATATATAAGGGGGTGAAATCTATGGAAGTTATGTCTGCAAAAGAAGCCGCAAATAAATGGGGTATTTCTCAAAGAAGAGTGGCGGCTCTTTGTTCCGAGCAAAGAATTGCCGAAGCAACTATGGTAGGTAATATGTGGATTATACCTACTTCGGCAGAAAAACCGATAGATGCAAGAAGTACACGATACAATCGAACTGAAGAAAAAGCGGTCAGGCCCTTTTTGAAGTGGGCAGGAGGTAAAGGTCAGCTCCTTAAAGAGATTGAACGCTATTATCCTTTTGCGGATGGTCGTATTACAAAATATGCTGAGCCGTTTGTAGGTGGCGGCGCAGTTTTATTCGATATCCTTAGTAAATATGATTTGAGCGAGGTTTATATCAGCGATATAAACGCTGAACTCATTAACTCCTATCGTATTATTCGTGACGATATAAATGCCTTGATTGAAATGCTTTACACTATGCAAAGTGAATTTATTCCGTTGGATACCGATAGCCGAAAGAATTATTACAATGAAAAGCGTGAGCGTTTCAATGATTTAAAGGTTAATGGCAACGAGGACATAAACATTGAAAAAGCAGCTTTGATGATTTTTTTGAATAAAACTTGTTTCAATGGCTTGTTCCGTGTAAACAAAAAAGGACTCTTTAACGTTCCTATGGGAGCATATAAGAATCCAATGATTTGTGATGAAAAGAATCTTCGCACAGTGTCAGAAAAATTGCAAAAAGTTACAATCATATGCGGTGATTATAGAGAGTCGGCAGACTTTATTGATGAAAATACTTTTGTATATTTTGATCCGCCCTACAGACCGATTACTGATACTGCGAGTTTTACCGCATATACCGAAAACTTGTTCAACGATGAAGAACAAATTGAGCTTGCTCGTTTTGTAGATGATATGCACAAGAAAGGTGCCAAGGTTGTGATTAGTAATTCCGACCCAAAGAACTCAAATACGGAAGATGATTTCTTTGATAATATCTACTCTGCTCATAAAATCAAACGAGTAGAAGCAACACGAATGATTAACTGTCAAGCGCAAGCGAGAGGAAAAATTAAAGAGTTGCTTATTAGCAATTTTTGACGGAGGAAAAGGAAATGAGTTACCAGTATGATGTTGCATTGTCGTTCGCTGGGGAAGATAGAGATTTTGTAGAAGATTGTGCAGAAATTTTACGTTCGTTAAATATCAATGTTTTTTACGATAACTACGAGAGAGAAGTGCTGCTTGGGAAAAACTTGTACAGTTACTTGGCGGATGTATATCAAAATAGAGCTCGTTTTGCGGTCGTTTTTGTTTCAAAATCGTATAAGAAAAAAAGATGGACAAATCACGAATTAGAATATATAACTGCTCGTAAATTTACACAAGATGAAGAATACCTTTTACCTGTAAAACTCGATGAAACAGAAATTGAAGAAATACCAATAACAACAGGTTATTTGCAGAGCAACAGTCCAGTAGAAGTTGCGATTACAATTGCTAAAAAAATTAATAGTAAATTAGATGTAGAGTTGATGCTTTCCGAATTGAAATATTATCTTCCAAATTATGAAATAAATATTATTGGTAGTGCTGTTTCGTTCAAATGTGAGCAAGAAGATTTCTATGCTGAATATCCAATTGGTTTTATGATGGAATTATATCGCCAAGATTTAATTGAACGAGCGTTCGTGTTGCCAGCTATCGTGCCGAATTAATAAGAGGAGTTATTTATGAACAGAGAATTTAATAAATGGTTATCAGGTTTTCGTGATAGCATTGCCGATTATGGTTATTACATAGATTTTGAAAAGGTTCATCGAAATGTAGATAGTATCAAGGTTGAACTTAATATTTTGAATTCATTGATCGGCTCTAAAAACATTGAAGCAGATTTTGAGTATTTGATGAGAAAATATCCTGAAGTTTTAAAGTGCATCCCTCTGCTCTTAGCAGTTCGAGCAAACGAAATCTACTGTCAGGATGAAAACGGCGGTCATTTGTTTCAATTCGATTTTGGAAAGTATCTGCCGAATAGTCACGCTCATTATGAGAGATACAAATACTTTATGCGTGAAACGGGATTGTTTGATTTATTGGAAAATCATATCGTGAATAATTTGGTTGACTATGCAACGGGCGTTGAAACAGGTCTTGATTCAAACGGCCGCAAAAATCGCGGCGGTCACCTTATGGAAGATTTGGTTGAGAGCTTTATTCAAAAAGCAGGTTTCATAAAAGGCGTTAATTACTTCAAAGAAATGTATATTCACCAAATTACAAACAAATGGAACATAGACTTATCCGCTATTTCCAATCAAGGCAAGATGGAAAAACGCTTTGATTTTGTTGTTAAGACACCTAATATGATTTACGGTATCGAAACGAATTTTTATGGAAGTGGCGGCAGTAAACTGAACGAAACTGCACGTAGCTATAAAACTCTTGCGTGGGAAACCGAAGAAATTGACGGTTTTACTTTTGTTTGGTTTACTGACGGAAAAGGTTGGATAAGCGCAAGAAATAACCTCGAAGAAACTTTTGACGTTATGCAACACATCTATAACATTAAAGATTTGGAAGATGGCATAATTAGTCAGGCTTTAATTTAGGAGGCATATGCGTTATGGCAAATTGTGATTTTTGTGGAAACCCACTATCTGATGCACAATATCTGTTGGTAAAGGATGTTGTTTATAAATCTTGTCCTAATTGCTCGGTTGATAGTAAACAACATATTCATTATTTCTGCCCTGATGCGTTTGGAACAACAACAAAACGTGTAACCGTAAATAATCCAATGGGTTTACAAAGTCACTGTGCCAAATGTCGTTCTAATAAGAAAGGACCACACGAAAATGCGTTTCCTTGTTCTGAGGTTAAAAGGAACGAAGGCTATATAATTAACGAGATTCGTTTTTTGCCAATGAGCCAATCCATATTCCCTACATACGAGGAAGTCAAACGCTTTATTGTTGAAACAATGCCAAATAGAGGCGGGACATATTACTATATGAAATCAAAAATGGATTGCCCTGCAAATACATTTGTTTTATTTCAATATGGTGGAGAACTTATAGGATATGCTGTTCACACAAATACAGTAGAATTAGATGAGCCTTTAACTCTTGCGGATGGTAATGAATGCAACGGTTATTATCAGTTTGCTCCGGGTAGTATAACTCTCTTAAACAAGCCGATAACAAAAGATGAATTTGCAAGTATTGATTCCTCTTTTAAAGCATTTAATCAAAGTCATCAAAAAAAGGTTGTTGGATTATTGCCAGCAATATTTGAACTTATCAATGGTAAAGGTGGCTTTATTAAGTCATCATCTTTTGGAACTAGATTGCCTGAAGAAATAGATGAAAAGGAAGTTGGAACTCTTTTTGAGGGAGCAAAGAAGCAAGTGACAGTTAATGCATATGAGAGAAATCCTTATGCAAGAGTTGCTTGTATAAACCATTATCGCAAGAAAAACAACGGCAGATTAAAGTGTGAAATATGTGGATTTGACTTTGGAGAAATATATGGTGAAGAATTTATTGAAAAGATACATATTCATCATTTGGTTGAAATCTCTTCAATTGGTTCCGAATATGAAATCAATGCGACAGAAGATTTGCTCCCAATCTGTCCAAATTGTCATATGATTGCACATAGTAAAAAACCTCCTTATACTCCTGACGAAATAAGAGAAATGATAAGGAGAAATAGTTAATGGGAACGAAAAAAATAACAAAATGGGAGCCGGATGATTTTGAGTTGGAAATGACTACTCATTGGTCATTTCCCAAACGTGGTGATTGGGCAACCCACGATGCAAAATGGCGTGGTAATTGGTCGCCATATATTCCTCGTAACATTTTGCTCCGCTATTCAAAAGAGAACGATTTGGTTCTTGATCAGTTTGCGGGTGGTGGTACTACCCTTGTAGAAGCAAAATTACTAAATAGAAATATTATTGGCGTAGATGTAAATGATGTTGCTCTTGCTCGTTGCGAGGAAAAAACCGCATTTGAACACGAAGGTGCAAATGGTAAAGTATATCTTCATAAAGGCGATGCAAGAAATCTTGACTTTGTACCGGATAACAGTATTGATTTGATTTGTACTCATCCGCCGTATGCTGATATTATTAAGTATAGCGAAGATATTCCTGAAGATTTATCTTTGCTAAAGGTTAAAGATTTCCTTGAGGAAATGAAAAAGGTAGCCGCAGAAAGCTATCGAGTTCTGAAAAAGGACAAGTTCTGTGCTGTTCTTATGGGTGACACACGCCAAAAAGGGCATATGATACCTATGTCATTTGATGTTATGCGTACTTTTGAAGAAGCGGGGTTTAAATTAAAAGAACTTATTATTAAAGAACAGCATAACTGCAAAGCAACAGGTTATTGGAAAACCAATAGTGTAAAATACAACTTTTTATTAATTGCACACGAATACTTATTTGTTTTTAAAAAATAAAATCTTTACTTTATTACATTCAGGTTTTATTTAATTAATTGATAAGACTAGGCACATCCTTTATCATAAAGTAAAAGGATGTGTTTTTTATCTTTTGGCTTAGTCTCGTTCCGCGCCCAGAAGGTCACAGATAAATTGGGGTTTGAATATGTAATTGTATTAAATAGATGTAGGGAACGACCGATGTTGTCAAGTACGGATTATTTACAGTTTGTTCGGGACGATTGTTTACACTTTTTTTCTACGGTAAATCTTTTTTGAAATAATTTGTTTTTCTTCTATATCAACCTTTGCTATGGCGAATTCGCCA
>SVPL01000034.1 GCA_015065925.1 Oscillospiraceae bacterium | reverse complement strand
ATCTTTCTGCATGGCTTGACAAGGACATTGTTGTTGCAGAATTAGACGATGAGCTTTATTACAATGAACTTATGAAGCGCGTTGCTACCTCTCGTCGTAAGGCTGATGTTAAGGCTGTTGTTAACGATACTTCCGGCACATATTAATAGGAGAAAAACTATGAAAAATATTGTAATTACCGGTGCGGGCGGTGTACTTTGCTCCGCTTTCGCCAAAGCACTTGCCGCGGATGGAAATAAAATTGCTCTTTTAGACCTTAATATTGAGGCGGCACAAAAGGTTGCTGATGAGATTAATTCCGAAGGCGGTTTTGCCAAGGCATACAAATCCAATGTTTTAGACCAAGATGAACTTAAAACTATTCACGATCAAATTCTTAAAGATTTTGGCAAATGTGATGTTTTAATCAACGGCGCGGGCGGAAACAGTCCTAAATGCACTACTGCTCACGAGGAGTTTGAGCTTGGCGACGAAACCGCCGATGACATTTCCACCTTCTTCAATCTTGATAAAGATGGCTTTAGATTTGTTTTTGACCTTAACCTTTTGGGAACACTTCTCCCCACTCAGGTTTTTGCTAAGGATATGATTGGAAGAAATGGTTGCACAATTCTTAATATTTCTTCTATGAACGCTTTCAGACCACTTACTAAAATTCCAGCATACAGTTCTGCAAAATCTGCTGTTTCTAACTTCACACAATGGTTGGCAGTTCACTTTGCAAAACAGGGTATTCGCGTAAATGCAATTGCACCCGGATTTTTTGTAACCAATCAAAACCGTGCATTGCTTTTCAACGAAGACGGTACACCCACTCCTAGAACCAACAAAATTCTTGCCGCTACTCCTATGGGTCGTTTTGGTGATCCTGACGAACTTTTAGGTGTTCTTCGTTTCTTAGTAGACGAAAAATCTGCAGGCTTTGTTACAGGTGTAGTTATTCCTGTTGACGGCGGTTTTTCAGCCTATTCAGGTGTATAATTAGCTTATTGGGAGATTTTATATAAATATTAAGCCCACATTGGCGTTAGGCTAATGTGGGTTTAATATTTTGTTGTATATAGAATAATAAAAATCCTACACAGAATAGTCAAAACCGTTCACTATGATTGCGGTTATTAATAATGTTTGGTTTTAATTTACACACCAACACTTGAAAAAAGCCTAAAAAAATCCCCCAAAATTTGGGGGATTAAAAATAAACTTAAATTATTTAATCATACTTGCAACTTCATCTGCAAAGTTGTCAGAACGCTTTTCAATACCTTCGCCCTTTTCAAAACGAACGAAGTTTGCAACGCTGAGTTCTGCGCCAAGAGCCTTTGCAACCGATGCTACATAGCCTTTTACATCGCCATCAAAGAGGTCTGAACGAACGAATGCCTGCTCAAGAAGGCAAACTTCTTTAATCTGCTTTGCAACACGACCTTGAACAAGTCCGCTGAAAATCTTGTTTTGAGTGATTTCAGCCTTGTGAGCAACAGCAATCTCAACGAGAGTTGCATATGCTTCCTTAGAAATGAAGTTAACGAAGTTCTTTTTCTGTTTCTGGTCAAGGCCCTGGTAAACAGTAATGTCTTCATCGCTCCACTTCTTGCCATCAATAGCTTCATTGATAAGACTGTTGAGAATGGGAATAGGAAGTGTATCAGGCTTGTTAAGAGCGCTATCAACCGTGATTGATTCCATCTTAGCAAGTTCTTCTGCAGAGATAGAGTCCTTGCTGAGATATTCGGGGTTCATAGCTGCAATCTGCATTGCAATATTCTTGCCCATTTCAGCAAATTCAACTTTTGCAGCAGTTGCATCATCTGTATCGAATGCAACGATAACACCAACTGAACCACCGGCATGAATATATGTTGCTGTATGACCTTCAACAACAGCAAATCTTCTAACCTTCATATTCTCACGAAGAGCAAGGAAAACTTCCTGAACTTCTTCTTCAATAGTTCTGTCAGAATCTACTGCCTTTGTAGCAAGAAGAGCTTCAACATCAGCGGGTTTTGCAGCAAGAACAGTCTTAGCAACCTTAGCTGAAAGTTCAATGAAAGGAGCACCCTTAGCAACAAAGTCTGTTTCACAGTTAAGCTCTACAAGAACGCCTGCTTTATCGTCTGAACAAGTAGCAACGATACCTTCTGCTGCAACACGAGTTGCTTTCTTAGCTGCAGAAGCAAGTCCCTTTTCTCTTAAAAGCTCAACAGCAGCATCCATATCGCCGTCGGTTTCTACTAATGCTTTTTTACAATCCATCATGCCGCAACCGGTTTTTTCGCGGAGGGCCTGTACATCTTTAGCTGTAAATGCCATTTTTTATTTCCTCCAATATATAAATTAAATGCTAAAATTATTCTGCTGCCTCTTCGGTAGCTTCCTCAGCATCAGCCTCGGGAGCGAGTTGCTCGCCTTGACGACCTTCGATAACTGCCTGAGCAATAGTATTAGCAATAAGCTTTACTGCACGGATAGCATCATCGTTACCGGGGATAACTGCGTCGATTTCATCGGGATCACAGTTGGTATCAACAATAGCGATAATCGGGATGCCAAGCTTCTTAGCTTCCTGAACTGCAATTCTTTCTTTTCTGGGGTCAACGATGAACATTGCACCGGGGATTTTCTTCATCTCTTTGATACCGCCGAGGAATTTCTCAAGCTTTTCAATCTCTAAGTTAAGCTTAATAACTTCCTTCTTGGGAAGAAGATCGAAGGTGCCATCCTGCTCCATAGTGCGGAGCTGATTTAAGCGCTCAATTCTGCGACGAATGGTACGGAAGTTTGTGAGCATACCTCCAAGCCAACGAGCGTTTACATAAGGCATAGAGCAATTGATTGCTTCTTCCTTAACAGAATCCTGAGCCTGCTTTTTAGTACCAACAAAGAGGATGTCGCCGCCTGCTGCTGCGATATCACGAGCAAAAGCATAAGCCTCGTTTAACTTCTTTGCGGTTTTCTGAAGGTCGATAATATAAATACCATTACGCTCGGTAAAAATATACTCGGCCATTTTGGGGTTCCAACGACGGGTCTGATGACCGAAATGTACGCCGGCCTCCAAGAGTTGTTTCATAGATACTACTGATGCCATTTTTTGTTTCCTCCTAGGTTTTTCCTCCGCTGCGCGTCATCTTTGGCGGATTTTCCTTTTGTAAGCATCCTTCAAAAGGTCACCTGCCCCGTCAATCAGCGTAGCGTGTGTAATATTACTGCAAAACATAGTGGCTCTATATTAAACAGCCTAAATATTATATCACAACTATTTATAGTTTTCAAGCATTTTTTACATTTTCTAAATATTAATAAAATAAGAGAAGATCTTACGACCTTCTCTTGTAAAAAATAGCTAATTTAAAATTTAAAACTAAGCTCTAACTGCCTTTTTGGTAGCAACCATAGCAACAAATGCACCGGCGGTTAATAAAACGGTTACCATAAGTGCACCGTTACCGGTTGTAGGAGCCTTATCGGACTCGTTTTCGTCTTTATCATCCTCAACAACTGTATCTTTATAGAGTTCAGTAACAGTAAGATCGCTATTGGGACGAATAACGATTGTGTCAGAGGTTAAAGTACCGGAAACGATATCATAATCACCGTCAATTTCCCAACCCTCAAAATTTTCATCAGACTTGGTTAATTCGATGGTATCGCCCTCTTTAACTTCGTGAACTTTAGTATCATCCTTGCCGATGACTTCAACCTTATGGATTACATCACCCTCAGGACTTCCTGCTGCAAATGCGGGAACTGCCATAAAGGTAGCAAGAATAACTACTGAAAACAAAATTGCTAAAAACTTTTTCATAACACTGCCTCCATATTAAAATTAAGTTTACATTATTATAACATAGATATTATAAAAAGTAAATACCTTTTTTCAATTTTTTAAAAATTAATTTTCAAGCCACAGTTTTACAGATAAAGGAACAGACGGCATATTATAAACAGGAATAATATTCAAATCTGAATATGCCTTCATACTTTGATACTCTCCCCCTGCAACAACGCCCGTAACATACATCGGTACAGATTTTTCATTTGCTTTTTGACAAAAGATTTTAAATTTTTTTGAATTAGTATTAAGGGTACCCGAATGATAAGGAGTAAATATTATTGCCTTAACCGACTCTAAAGAATAGTTATATTCCTCAAAGGGCGAAACAGTAATATTTAAAATTCCGCAAGTATCTGAAAATCTTTTAAAACTAACCGAATTGGAAGCTTCTGCAACAAACTCTTTATTTAAAACTATTTTTCCATCTTTGTAAACAGCATAACTGCCATTCAAACTGAAAACCCTATGGTCAAATTCAGCGTGCTTAAGAAGTCGTGTAGGGTAATGAAAATCCACGCTTTTCAAATCGTTGGAATAGCTTACATAAACTCCTCTGCCCGCCTTTTGCTTTATAAATTCCACCGCTGCCGCAAAATTTATGTTGCCGTTTGAAAGAGGATTTTCCAACGGATAGTTAGCTGAAACAAACAAAATGGGAATTGTATCACTTCCCAAACAATATGCGGCGGCACAGGCAGAATACTGTAAAGTATCGGTACCGTGTGCAACAATTATTCCGTCTGAGTCACCGTTTATTTCTTGACTTAAAGTATCAATAAGCTTATTTAAAATGTCACCTGTAAGATTTTCGCTAAGTATTGTATATGGATTATGAAGGCAAAAATCAACATTTTTCCCATAAACCTTTTCATAGTTGTTAATAAGAAGATATTCGGTAGTCGAATTTGGTGTTATAAATCCGTTATCATATACACTACCGATTGTACCTCCCGTTAAAATTACATTTATTTTCATAACTTCTAGTGCAGTTTCACATCTTCCCATAAACGCTCATAATAAAGCCTGATATCTTCGGGTATATCGCTAAAATACTGAACCTTAGGATAGTTTTCCTCGTCGGGGTAAAGATATTCATTGCCTTTTAGCGAATAATCATCATTATTTATAACCGCAGTATGAGGCGAAGCATACATAACATACTCTGCCACCTCAAGGGCAATTTCAGGCTCTAAAAGAAAGTTAATATACATCATTGCGGCATCGTAATTTTTACTGCTTTCGGGTATACAGATAGAATCCACAAAAATATTAACGCCTTCTTTGGGATAAACAAATTCCAAATCGGGATTATTGTCCTTCATAAGCAAGAAGTCACCTGCATAGTACGGTGCAATTGCCGCCTCTCCATCCTCCATCTTTTGGAAAATTTCATCCATAACATAAGACTGCAAAATAGCCTTTTGCTCCTTTAATTTTTCTGCCGCGGCATCCCACTGAGAAAGGTCAGAGGAATTAAGATTATATCCCATATAAAGCTGAGCCACTGCGAAAGCATCACGGGGATTATTAAAATTCAAAATATCGTTATTATATTTTTCATCCCACATAACACCCCAGCTATCGGGCTTTTCATCAATTATAGCAGAGTTATAAATCAGTCCTACCATACCAACACAGTAAGGCACTGAATATTCATTTTTTTCATCAAAATAAAGATTTTTGTAGCGGTCTGCAATATATTTATAATTTGAAAGAGAGTCTACATCCACTTTTTGAAGCATATTTTCCTTTTTCATACGCTCTATCATATAATCCGAAGGAATAACGATATCGTAAGAAACTCCGCCGCCCTTAAGCTTAGAATACATTGCTTCATTGCTTTCATAAGTAGTATAATTAACCTTTATTCCGGTGAGTTTTGTAAACTCTTTATTAATGTCGAGGGAGCCCTCGGTACCATCGGGAATATATTCCCCCCAATTAAAAACATTAATTGTGGTACCTGCGAGCTCCTTGGTATATTCGCCTTCGTACTCAATTTCGGCTTCATCATCAGAGAAATCAATATCAACATCCATACCGACTCCCTTTTTGGGCTCCTCATTGCAAGCGCAAAGAGAAAAAGCCAAAATCAAGGCTAAGGCTAATGCCGCAAATGCTTTTATTTTCATAGCTTTGCCGCCTCCTTTTTCTTTTCACTGCGTGCTTGTGCTACATTTATTAAAATAAGCAGTATAAGAACGCTTAAGAATATAAGGGTTGAAAGTGCGTACATATCGGGTGTAACGCGCCTTTTGGTCATTGAGAATATTTTTATTGGCAGGGTTTGAAAATCGGGGCCGGTAGTAAAATAACTTATAACAAAATCGTCTAAAGAAAGGGTAAATGCCATTATCATACCTGTGAAAACACCCGGTGCAATGGAAGGGAAAACCACCTTAAAGAAGGACTGCAAAGGTGTGCAGCCTAAATCTCTTGCCGCTTCGGAGAGATGGGGATCTGTTTGCCGTAATTTCGGCAAGACAGAAAGTATTACATAGGGTAGATTGAAGGTAACATGAGCAATAAGCATTGTCCAAAATCCTAAGACATCCTCTGTGCCTACAAATTTACCAACAAAAACAAACAGTAGCATAAGAGAAATACCCGTAACAATATCGGGATTCATCATAGGAATATTTGTAGCCGCCATAATAGATGCTCTGGCAAAGCGACTTTTCATCTGGAATATACCAACTGCACTGAGAGTGCCTAAAACAGTAGCAATAACAGCCGAAGCCACCGCAAGAATAAGGGTGTTTTTTAAGGCTTCAATGGTGGAGCTATCGTTAAGAAGCTCGCCATACCATTTAAGGGAAAATCCACCAAAAACAGAGGTGCTGCGGGCAGAGTTAAAGGAAAAAACTATCATTACCGCTATGGGTGCATACAAAAACACCATAATAAGTGCAGCGTAGATGCGTGAAAAGGTTTTCATATTATAAGTCCGCCTCCCTCTTCATCGTCTTTGTCTGCAAAGTGATTCATTACAGCAAGACTTATTAAAATAAGCACCATTAAAACAAGGGATATTGATGCTCCCAAATTATAATTATAAGCCGATTGGAACTGCATTTCTATAACATCACCAATAAGCATCGTTTTACCGCCGCCCAATTTTTGTGATATATAGAAGGTACTTACACAAGGCACAAAAACCATTGTAATACCCGAAATTACTCCCGGCATACTAAGGGGTAAAATAACCTTTCTAAGTCTGGCAAAGGGGGAAGCACCTAAATCGGCAGCCGCTTCTAAAAGCGAATGGTCTAACTTTAACATAGCGGTATAAATAGGTAAAATCATATAGGGTAAAAAGTTATAAACCATACCCAAAATAATGGCGCCTCTGGTATTTATAAGCTGTAAGGGCTCTATTCCGATTTTGCCTAAAAGGGTGTTGATAATGCCCGTTTTTGCCAAAATGGTTATCCAGGAATATGTACGAATAAGAAAGTTCATCCACATTGGCAACATAATAAGCATACTTAACATTCTTTTTGCGCTAGCCTTCATATTAGACATAAAATAAGCAAGGGGATAAGCAAGTATAAGACAGATTATGGTTGCCTCTACCGAGTATAAAAGGGAAATACCAAAGGTTTTGGCATACCTTGGAAGCTCTAAAATATTGGCAAGGGAAAACGCCCCTGTTTTATCGGTAAAGGCATAATAAGCCACCATAAAAAGGGGTACTATTATAAATATAACCGACCACACCGTATAAGGTGTGCAGATTATAGGATTGTAATTTTTAGGTTTTGGATTTTTAACGCTAGTGTTTTTCAACTATCCGCCCTCCTTTAAAAGTGTTTGCGAAGCAAACCGATAACTTTCGCGTGAGCGAAATGACAACTGTAAACTGTAAGTTAAAGTATTATTCCTCATCTTCCTCCAAATCGGAAAGATGTTCTATTTCATCACTAAAGGTACTGTAATCGCCGTACATACCCGAATATTTAGATTTTTTCATAACGTGAAGTGCATCGGGCTCGATAAAGAGTCCTACCTTCTCCCCTACTTTATGCTCGTCGGTGGTTTGAATCATCCATTTAAAGCCGCACACATCAACAATGATTTCATAATGCACACCAAGGAAGGTAACGGATGTAACCTCACCCTCAAGCATACCTTTGTCGAGGGGAACAATATCTACATCCTCGGGGCGGATAACAATATCTACCCTTTCATTCTCGGCAAAGCCGCTATCAAGACATTCAAACTCTTTACCGTTAATAACGGCAAGAAAATCCTTTTTCATAATGCCGTCCAAAATATTACTTTCGCCAATAAAATCGGCAACAAAGGCGTTTTCGGGCTCATTATAAATATCCTGTGGGGTGCCTATTTGCTGAATAATACCCTCGTTCATAACAACAACGGTGTCAGACATAGCTAAAGCTTCCTCCTGGTCGTGGGTAACAAAAACAAAGGTTATGCCAAGGCTTTTTTGAATATTTTTAAGCTCTACCTGCATATCCTTGCGGAGCTTTAAATCCAAAGCGGCAAGAGGCTCGTCCAAAAGGAGCACCTTAGGACGGTTGATTATAGCTCTTGCAATGGCAACACGCTGTTGTTGACCACCCGAAAGCTTGGAAATATTGCGTTTTTCATAACCCGAAAGGTTTACCAGCTTTAAAATATCGGCAACCTGATTTTTAATATCCTTTTCGGGTACCTTTTTAACCCTAAGACCAAAGGCAACATTTTCATATACATTAAGATGGGGAAATAAAGCGTAACGCTGGAAAATAGTATTAACCTGACGTTTATGGGGGGGCAAAGCGTTTATAATTTCTCCATCAAACAAAACATCACCCTCGTCGGGACGGACAAAACCTGCAATAACCCTAAGGGTGGTAGTTTTACCACAACCCGAGGGTCCCAAAAGGGTAACAAATTCTTTGTCCTTGATTTTAAGATCAATATGGTCTAAAATCTTTTCCTCATCGAAGGTGACAGAAATATTTTTAAGCTCTACAACATTTTTCAATTATAAGACAACTCCCTTTGCGGACACAAAGTGCCGCGAAAACTTTTAAAGTTCTACGCGATACCCGCGGTTTCTCTGATTAAATGCCCTCCGCAAAGGGTTTTTCATAGCTCTCTCGCAACACACGCGGGAGCTACGGCACTAAAACTTGAAGCCGCTTTTTTAAATCTTTCGCTGATTATGAATATTTTATAAAGAGCAAATCTTACCCCATAATAGAATATTCTAAAATATAATATACAACGAAATACGCCAAATGTCAACAATTTATTGTAATAAAGTGTCCTTTACAATGTAATGTATAAATGCATTGAATTAATTAAGGTGACCTCTACCGGGACAGGTACGATTATTTTCGCCTATGTGAAATCCTACCAGTAAATCACCCGCAGTCTTGATGGCTTCAGGTATACTTGCTTCCTCAATATTCATTAACCAATAAACGGTATGGTGCTTCATCCTCATCTATCTCACAAAAACGCTCTTGTGGATTAGCAAAAATGTTATCCTTATTATCATCATTAATTTTAGAAACCTCACCAACAATAAGATCTCCACAACCGATTTTAGCATAAAAACGATGATACATAAATGGTGTTAAAGTTATACTGTTACCACAAGTTATTTCTAACACTTCACCCGCTTTAACCTCGCAGAGTTCACCATCAAGATAAACTTCAACATTTTTTTCTAAATCCGGCTTACCATCTTCACCCTTAGCAAAAAGTTGAACACATAGCACGCCACCCGCACGGTTAATTATATCCTCTGTTTTGTTAATATGATAATGCAAGGGAATTTCCTGCTCTTTTTCATCCTTTAAAAAGATATACTTTTCTGCATAAGGAGTACCTATATTATCACTGTAAATGTCACCATTCCTAACCGTAAAAAGCACAGCGCCACAAGTTGAAAAATCATCTGTACCAAAATCGGTAACATCCCAACCAAGCATTGTTTTTACAATATTTTTTCTTTTTTGGGGAGCAAATTCAGTTTTTTCGGGCTTAAATGATGCGAATTTAGGCAAAGAAATATAATATTTTTTACATAAATCCTCAGCCCATTTTATAGCATTGTTAATTTCTGATCTTTTCATTTCTCATTACCTCCAATATATTACCATTCAATTTCAAGCACAATAGGCTCGTTTGTTAAATCGTCTGTTGGAATACCTGTTATGTGCAAATATTTATCCTCACATTTCCCTGTATCTCCATTAAAAAATTCAGGCAGATATTCAATTTTTGCTTCCAACATTTTTCCTGTGTTTAAAAGTTTTACTGATTTTGGCAAAGAAGGATAGTTTTTAAGGTTTACAGCTGTAGAAATAAGTCCCTCATAAAAGTGCAAATATGTTTTACCATTTTTCTTGGTTGCGGCGCAAACATTTCCTCGCGATTCATAATTGAAGGTATCCTCCTCGCCTTCCTCTAAACACCCCTGCATACGATTGTACCAATCACCTACTTTACGAATACGCTCGGCATAATCTTTTGTAATATCGCCTTCGGGGGAAGGTCCGACATTTAAAAGATAACTTCCGCCCTTGCTCATTATTTTATCTATTGAGCAAGTTAAATGACGGATTGAGTAAAAATCCTCATTTTCTCTATAGCCCCAGCTTTGTTGACCAACCGAATTACAAGCCTCTGTCATACGGGTGAAACAATTACTCTTTGGTGACTCATATTCGCGTTCAGGGGTTGAAAAATCGCCTTTACTCCAACCTCTGTCGTTAATCAAAATATCAGGCTGAAGACTGCGGACCAACTCATTCATACTTTCGTCGCAAACTCTAGGAGGAATATCCCAAAAGAAGGTATAAATTTTTCCGTAATTGGTAAGCAATTCGGTAACCTGATTTTTTATGTAGGTTTTATAGGTCTCCAAATCAGGTTTATCAGTTTGAACACAACACCATTGGTGGGAGGATTTTGGATTGTATCCGTAAGGGTGATGCCAATCGGGATTGGAATAGTAAAGTGATAAAAGCATGCCATGCTTTTCGCAAGCATCTGCTAGCTCCTTCAAAACATCCTTGCCATAAGGGGTATTTGTGATTTTATAATCGGTAAATTCTGTATTCCACATACAAAATCCGTCGTGGTGCTTGGTGGTGAAGCAAATATATTTCATACCAGCCGATTTAGCCAGCTTAACCCACTCCTCGGGATTATATTTTACGGGATTAAATTTTTTTGTAAGATTTTCGTATTCTTTGCGGTCTAGACTAAGCCTTGCAATAGCCTGGTCCTGAATACCTGTTAAGGCATAGATACCCCAGTGTATAAACATACCGAATTTATTGTTATATACCATAATTAGCTCCCTTTCTTTATTTATAAAATTATTATAAATTATATTCTTGACTTTGTCATTGTAAAATGTTATTTTATTATTGAAATAATTTATATAATCTTATGATTTTTGGAGGAAATATTTTGTTTAAATTTCTATTAGGTCAACTGGGAACTACCCATAAACCAAATTATGTTTGGAAGGAAAACAACCTATCCTGCTACCTTTTAATGCATTTCAAAAATGACTTTTTTATAGTAGTTAACGGCAAAAAAATAGATGGCAAGGCGGGTGATTTTGTTTTACACTCTCCAAACGGAAGCTATGCTCACGGTTCAAGAACCGTAAACGAGGGTTTTATTAATGATTGGTTTTTATTTTCTGCCGATGAAAATGATTTGGATTTTTTGAAGGGTCTTCCCTACGATAAGCCGATATCAAACGGTGATGCAAAATGCTTTTCAAAATTTCTCTCCGAAATTATAAACGAAAATATCCGCAACGATAAATTTAGTCCTCACCTTATTTCAAACCTTATTTTTCATATGTTATGTATGGTCAAACGCACCGAAGCCGAAAATAATATATGTGAACTGAATAATGTAGCCTATCGCGAAATGCATCAAATTCGTTTACATATACACAAGCACTGTGACGAAAAGTTAAACCTAAAATCTATGGCTAAAGCCACAGGATATTCGGTTAGTCATTTTTGCGCACTTTACAAAAAATTATTTAGTACATCACCTATTGACGACCTTTTAAACGCAAGACTTGAAATGGCAAAAAAACTGCTTACTTTAAGAAATCATAAAATCAGCGAGATTGCCGATTTATGCGGTTTTTCTTCTATCTATCATTTTTCTAAATTTTTTAAAAATAAAACAGGAAAAAATCCAAGCGAATACTGAAATTTATATATACAAAAAGCACAAACAAAACCACTTTATTTACATAAAAATATACCCTTTGCCGATTTTAAAATTAAAGTTTTTTTGTATACAAAATTTTAGTTGACTAAAGCGCTAAAATGTATTATAATATTTTTTATATTTAAAATGTTATATTTGGGGGAATATATTTTGCAAAACTTTATTACATCTCTTCCCACAGAGGACCGCTTGCCCTTAGAGCTTTCCAAGCTTTATGAGCAATTCGGTTACCAAAAATACTGTATGAGTAAATTTGAGGAATACGGATTTTATAGTGACAACAGAGATTTTCTTTCTACCGACGGAATTATTGCTTTTAATAACTCTGCAGGTAGGTTGATGGCGCTTAAACCCGATATCACCCTTTCCATAGTAAAAAATGCACGCACCTTGCCCTATGCTAACGCGCGCTACTATTTTAATGAAAATGTTTATCGCATTTCAGAAGATACCCACGATTGCAAAGAAATTAAACAATGCGGTATTGAGCTTTTAGGCAACATTGACTCCCACGCTACCGCCGAAATTGTTTTACTCGCCCTTAAAAGTTTGCAGAAAATAGATCCTGAATTTAATCTTATAATCTCCCACATTGCCTTTGTTTCATCTGCTTTAGAGGATGCGGGTATTATTGGTGAAAAACGCAGAAAAATTTTAGGATTCATTAAACGCAAAAACCGTCATGACCTTGTAAGATGGTGTGAGGAAAACGGACTTGACAAAACAATTACCGAACGCCTTATAAAAATATCTTCCATAAGCGGTAATCTTAAAGAGGTTCTCCCACACTTAAAAGAGCTTGTAACAGGTGAGAAAACCGCCGCCGCTTATGACGAGCTTTATGCTCTTTATAACGCACTTTGCCAAATGGATTTATATAAAAATTTAAGACTTGATTTATCGGTTCTTAATCATTTGGATTACTACAACGGTATTTTGCTTCAAGGCTATGTTAAAAACTCCCCTGCTCCTGTTCTTTCAGGCGGTAGATATGACAGCCTTGCTAAAAAAATACGCGGTGACGGCGGTGCCTTTGGTTTTGCAGTATATCTTGATGGACTTAATCTGCACTACCACACTTGCAAGGAGTTTGACTGCGACGCTATTATTATTTACGAGCAGAGTGACGCAAAACTCCTGGCCATAATAAACGATATGTGTGAAAAAGGTCAAAAGGTTCGTGTTGAAAGAAAAATTCCCGAAGGCATAAGGGCTAAAAAGGTTTATGAATATAAAAACGGCATTTTAACGGAGGTGGCAAAATGATTACCATAGCATTACCAAAAGGTCGCCTTGGCGATAAGGTTTATAATCTTTTTGCCTCCATTGGTTATGATTGCAGTGAAATTTACGACGACAACAGAAAACTTGTTTTTGAAAATAAAAAAAACGGGGTTAGGTATTTGCTTGTAAAGCCCTCTGATGTTGCTGTTTATGTTTATCACGGCGCAGCCGATATTGGCATTGTAGGTAAAGATATTTTAGACGAATGTGGACTTTCACTTTATGAGCTTTTAGATTTAAACTTAGGAAAATGTCATATGTGTGTAGCGGCTCCCAATGACTATAAAGAAGACACAAGCCGTCCCATTCGCGTTGCCACCAAATTCCCCAATATTGCAAAAAAACATTATATGTCCTTTAACCGCGAAATTGAAATTATTAAGCTTAACGGTTCTATTGAGATTGCTCCCTTGGTTGGACTTTCGGATGTTATTGTTGATATTGTGGAAACAGGAACCACCCTTAAAGAAAACAATTTAAGAGTTTTCGAAAAGTTTTTACCAATTAGCGCCCGTCTTATTGCAAACCGTTCTTCCTACACCTTTAGTAAGGAAGAAATTGACTCTTTTTGTGACCGTTTGCAAAAGGTTTTGGAGGAAAAATAAATGATTAAAATAATGAATATAGAAAACACAGAAATTAAGGATATTCTAACCCGTGATATAAACTTAGAAACAGGTGTTGAGGATATTGTTTCAGGTGTTATAGAAAATGTTAAGAAAAACGGCGATAAAGCCCTTTTTGAATATTGTGAAAAATTCGACGGTGCAAAGCTTGACTGCTTGGAAGTTTCTAAAGAAGAAATTGAATTAGCCTATGAAAAAGAGGATAAAGAATTTTTATCCACCATCGAACTCGCAAAAAATAACATACATAAATTTCATTCACATCAGGTTAGAAACAATTTTGTTATTAATGATGCCGACGGAGTTATTTTAGGTCAAAAAATCACCCCTATTGAAAAGGTTGGTATTTATGTGCCCGGTGGCACTGCCCGTTATCCTTCCTCGGTGCTTATGAATGCCGTACCCGCCAAAATTGCAGGGGTTAAAGAGATTGTTATGGTAACTCCTCCCGACAAGGACGGCGCAATTCCCTCTTACATTCTTGCCGCCGCCAAAATCGCAGGGGTTGACAGGGTATTTAAATTAGGCGGCGCACAAGCAGTTGCCGCTTTAGCACTTGGCACCGAAAGTGTACCCAAAGTAGATAAAATCGTAGGCCCCGGTAACATATTTGTTGCTACTGCAAAAAGAAAACTCTATGGCTTAGTTGATATTGATATGATAGCGGGTCCAAGTGAGATTTTAGTTTTGGCAGACGGGAGCTGTAATCCCAAATATGTTGCGGCAGATTTGCTCTCTCAAGCCGAGCACGACAAGCTTGCTACCGCAGTTTTAATTACCGATAGCGAAGCTTTGGCTGAAAAGGTATCGGCTGAGCTTGAAAAACAAATTCCTAAGCTTCCTCGCGCTGAAATCGCTCGCACATCCATTGATGATAACGGTAAAATCATTATCGTCAAGGATATGAAGCAAGCGGTAGAAATAAGTAATATTATCGCTCCCGAGCATTTAGAGGTTTGCGTGGATGACCCATTCTCACTTTTAAACCTCATTACTAATGCAGGTTCAATTTTCCTTGGTAAAAATGTTCCCGAATCCCTTGGTGATTATCTTGCAGGTCCTAACCACACACTCCCAACTTCAGGTACCGCAAGATTTAGCTCTCCCCTTTCGGTTGATGATTTTATTAAAAAATCTTCATTTATTTATTACACGGGCGATGCTCTTGCAAATGTTAAGGATGATGTAGTTCGCTTTGCCGAGCGCGAAGGTCTTTCTGCACACGCAAGAGCCGTTTCAAAAAGATTTGAAAACAACTAACTGTTAAGAAGTGAAATTCTATGAGCAAATTTTTAAGTGATTTATATTCAAGTCTAGAGCCTTACACCCCGGGCGAACAACCCAAGGATAAGGCTTACATAAAGTTAAACACCAATGAATCACCCTTCCCCCCTTCACCAAAGGTGGTTGAGGCTATTAACACAGAAGTCATAAACGATTTAAACCTCTACCCAGATCCCGAGGTTGGTTTACTTCGCGATGCATTGGCAGAAAATTTTGGTGTAAAGCGTGAGAACATTTTTGTTGGTAACGGCTCGGATGATGTTATTGCCTTTTCGGTAATGGCTTTTTCGGGTAGAGGCGGAAAACTAGCCTGTCCCGACATCACCTATGGTTTTTATCCCGTATACGCCGAGCTTTTTGGTGTTAATTTAACCGAGGTTCCTTTAAAGGAAGATTTTTCGGTTAATATTGAAGATTATAAAGACTTCAACTGTCCCGTAATTATTGCCAATCCCAATGCGCCTACGGGCTTAATGCTGTCACTTGATGAAGTAGAAGCTTTAGTAAACCAAAATCACGACCGCCTTGTTATTATGGATGAGGCTTATATGGATTTTGGGGAAACAAGTGCGGTGGAGCTTACCAAAAAATATAATAATCTTATGGTTATTCAAACCTTCTCTAAAAGCCGTTCTTTGGCGGGACTCAGAGTTGGTTTTGCGGTAGCAAATGCCGAGATTATAAGAGATTTGGAAACAATGCGTTTTTCCTTTAATCCTTATAATATCAACTCCCTCACAATGCGCGCCGCTACTGCCGCAATTAAGGATAAAGAATATTACGACGGTTGCATTGATGAAATTATTGCTAACCGCGAAACCACTAAATCCGAACTTATTAAAATGGGATTTAAGGTTTTAAATTCCAAATCCAACTTTATATTCGCATCTCACCCCGAATATTCTGCTAAATCCCTCTACGAAGAACTTAAAAACCGCGGTATTTTAGTCAGATATTTCAGTAAAGAAAGAATTAAAAATTTTGTTCGCATTACGGTTGGCAGTAAAGAGCAGATGCAATCGGTTATAAATGAAATCGCTAATATTTTGAAAGGATAGATTTTTAATGAGAACTGCAGAAATTATACGCAACACCAATGAAACTAAAATCAATCTTTCCCTTAATTTAGACGGAACAGGCAAATACAGTATTGATTCGGGCTGCGGTTTTTTAAATCATATGCTTGATTTATTTTCAAAGCACAGCCGTATAGATTTAACCGTTACCTGTAACGGCGATACCGAAGTGGATTTTCACCACACCGCCGAGGATATTGGCATTGCGTTAGGCGAAGCCATTAAGGAAGCCGCAGGCAATAAAGCGGGCATTAAGCGTTACGGACACATTATTTTACCTATGGATGAAGCTTTAATTCTTGCCGCAGTTGATTTTGGCGGCAGAGCATATTTAAACTTTAATGCCGAAATCCCCTCCCCAAAGGTTGGCGAATTTGATACCGAGCTGGTTGAAGAATTTTTTGCCGCATTCAGCCGTTCGGCGGGACTCAATCTCCACATTAAAAAGTTAGACGGCAAAAACTCTCACCACATTATTGAGGGTATATTTAAAGCTGTCGCCCGTTCACTTGCTATGGCTTTGGAAATCGACGAAAAACTATGTGGCGAAATTCCCTCTACTAAAGGTGTAATTTAATGTACAAAAATTTTATTTTTGATTTTGGTCAAGTTATTGTAAAATTCGAGCCCGAATATATGACCTCAGTTTACGTAAAAAATGTGGATGACGCAAAGTTAGTGGAAGAAGTCGTTTTTGACCGTCTTTATTGGGATAAGCTCGATGCAGGTCTTTTAACGGATGAAGATGTAAAAAACGGAATAATAAGCCGTTTACCCGAAAGACTTAAAGATGTTGCTTGTACCATATACGATAACTGGTACTATAACATACCTATTATTAATGAAACGGTTGCCCTTATTAAAAAAATCAAAGAAAAGGGCGGAAAATTATTTTTAATTTCTAACATAAGTAATAGTTTTGCAATGAATTACACAAAGGTACCACAAATCAAAGAAGTATTTGATTTATTTGACGGTTTAGTTTTTTCAGGACCTATTAAACTTGCAAAACCGAGTAAAGAAATTTTCCATTACGCTCTGGGAAAATTCGGTATTAAGGCCGAAGACTCCATTTTCTTTGATGATAATAAAGATAATATTTTAAGCGCCGATTCGGTAGGAATTAAAGGCTATCTATTTAGTGTTGATAGCATATCCGACATTGATAATTTAATTAGTAATTCTTTCTAAAGGAGCAAATATGATAGCAATTGTAGATTACGGATGCGGAAATTTATATTCTTTACAGTGTTCGCTTAATTTTTTGAACCTAGAGTCGAAAATCACAAGCGACCCTGAAGATATAAAATCTGCCGATAAAATTATCCTCCCCGGTGTTGGCGCTTTTGGTGATGCCGTGGAATTACTTAAAAAAAGCGGTCTTGACGAGGTTGTTAAGGCTGAAGCCGCCAAGGGTAAATACATTTTAGGTATTTGCCTTGGTATGCAGCTGCTTTTTGAAAAAAGCTTTGAATACGGTGAGCATAACGGACTTGGTCTTATTAAGGGTGAGGTTTGTCCCCTATCGGATGATATTAAAAGCGACCTTAAAATCCCCCATATGGGTTGGAATTCTCTTAACATTAAAGATTTAAGTGACCCCATTTTTAAATACACCAAGCAGGGCGATTATGTTTACTATGTACATTCCTTTTATGCCAAAAACTGTGACGAAGCCTTACTTGCATCTTCAGATTATGAAGTAACTGTCCCCGGACTTGTCAAAAACAAAAATGTTTACGGCGCACAGTTTCATCCCGAAAAAAGCGGTGATGTGGGACTAAATCTGCTTAAAGCCTTTGCCGAATTGGAGGAAAACTAAATGGAAATTTTTCCCGCAATAGATATTAGAGGTGCTAAAGTCGTACGCCTTACTAAGGGTGATTATGATGTTATGAAGGTCTACCGCGACAACCCTACCGAGGTGGCAAAAGAATTTTTAGATGCAGGAGCAAGTAATCTTCACGTTGTGGATTTAGACGGCGCCAGAGATGGCTCTCTTGCCAATTTTGAGTCTATAAAGGCTTTAGCTTCTACCAAAGGTCTTTTTATTGAGGTTGGCGGCGGTATTCGCAATATGGAGCGAATTGAGGGGTATTTAAACCTCGGCGTTGGCAGAGTTATTTTGGGCACAGCCGCCGTTAAAAATTATCCCTTTGTGGTAGAGGCCGTAAAAGAATTTGGTGATGCCGTTGCAGTTGGCGTTGATGCCAAGGACGGTATGGTAGCCGTTAGCGGTTGGGAGGAAGTGACCGAAATCCCATCCTTCGAATTTTGCAAAAAGCTCCGCGATACAGGTGTTAAAACCGTAATTTATACCGATATTTCCAAGGACGGCGCTATGAGTGGCACTAATTTGGAAGCCTACAAAAAACTAGCCGAAATAAAAGGTCTTGATATTGTAGCATCAGGTGGAATTACCTTTGAAGAGGAAATTGCCGCACTCCGCGATATGAACACCTACGGTGCGATTTTAGGCAAGGCTCTTTATGAGGGTAAGCTTGATTTAAAGCGAGCTTTACAAATAGCAAAGGGGGAAAAATAAATGCTTGCAAAAAGAATTATCCCCTGCCTTGATGTTAGAAACGGCAGAGTTGTTAAGGGAGTTAATTTTGACGGAATTAAGGATGTTTCCTCCCCCGTTGAATTAGCAAGGTTTTATAACAAAAGCGGTGCCGACGAGCTTGTTTTTTATGATATAACGGCATCTTTTGAAAACCGCGGTATTTTCACTGATGTACTCAAAACTGTGGCAAGTGAAATTTTTATTCCCCTTACCGTTGGTGGTGGAATTAATACCGTAGAGGATTTTGACAGAGTTCTTAAATGCGGTGCCGATAAGGTATCGGTTAATTCGGGTGCAATAAAAAATCCCGCTTTAATTGGTGAGGCTGCAAAAAAATACGGCGACCAATGTGTTGTGCTTTCAATGGATATTAAACGGGTTGACGGCAAATTCCATATATTCTCCACAGGCGGCAGAGTAGATACGGGCATTGACGCTTTGGATTGGGCGGTAAACGGTGAACAAAGCGGCGCGGGTGAGCTTGTTGTAAACAGCATTGATACCGACGGCGTTAAAAACGGATTTGATTTGGAAATGCTTTCCGAAATTCAGTCCCGAGTTAAAATTCCCGTAATTGCAAGCGGCGGCGCAGGTAAAAGAGAAGACTTTTTAGAGCTTTTTAAGGCGGGTGTAGCCGATGCCGGTCTTGCCGCTTCGGTATTCCACTTTAAAGAGATTAACATTAAAGAACTTAAAGAATATCTTAAAGCTAACGAAATTGAAATGAGGGTTTAATATGTTTGATTTAAAATATAATAACGACGGACTTATTCCTGCAATTGTTCAGGACCACTTTACAGGCAAGGTTTTAATGCTCGCATATATGAATGAGGAGTCACTTAAAATAAGCATTGATGAGGGCAAAACCTGTTTTTACAGCCGTAGCCGTCAGGAATTATGGCGCAAGGGTGCAACCTCGGGCAACACACAGGAGATTGTTTCCATTAAAACCGACTGCGACCGCGATACTCTTTTAATTGATGTTATTAAAAACGGCCCCGCTTGTCATACAGGTAGTGAAAGTTGTTTCTTTAATGATATTAAATCGGGTGACGAAACATTTTCATATCAAGGTCTTTACGAAATGCTTGTTGACCGCAAGGTTAATAAAAAGGAAGGCTCATACACCACCTATCTTTTTGAAAAAGGTATTGACAAAATCCTTAAAAAGGTTGGCGAGGAATGTACTGAGGTTATTATTGGCGCTAAGGGTGGCGACAAGGAAGAAACCGTTTTTGAAATTGCCGATTTACTTTATCACATTACCGTTATGATGATTGAAATGGGCATTTCTGTTGATGATGTTACAAAAGAGCTTGCAAAACGCCACGTTGTTGACCACAAGGTAAAGCAGGAGAAAATGCAGTAATGAACTACCTTTCCACAATGCACTCCCACACCACCTACTGTGACGGTGACAACACCCCTGCCGAAATGGCAGAGGCAGCATATAAGTTGGGCTTTGTTTCCTTTGGATTTTCAGGACATTCTCATCTGCCTTATAAAGCAGGTTATGAAATGAAAATGGAAAAAGAGGCAGAATACCGCAAGGATGTAATGGCTCTTAAAAAGGAATACGAAGGCAAAATGGAAATCCTTTTAGGCTTAGAGCTTGACGCCGATACTCCCAACCCCGATTTTAAGTATGATTATCTTATTAGCTCTGTTCATCAGCTTCACATGGGCGATAATTGGTATGCCGTTGACCACAGCAAAGCGCATTTTGATGAGTGTCTTGAGGCTTTTGGCAGCATAGAAAATATGCTTAAAGAGTTTTATTCGGTTACAGTCACAGCCGCTTTAAGAGAAAATATAGACATTGTAGGTCATATAGATTTAGTTGAAAAATTCAATGAAACTAATGAATATTTTAACCCCAATGACGAATGGTATTTAAAGTTGGTTTACGGTGCTATTGACACCATTTTAGAAAAACGCCCCAATATTGTTTTTGAGGTTAATACGGGTGCTATATCCCGTGGTTACCGTACTACACCCTACCCCGATATCCCTGTTTTGAAGTACCTTACAAAAAGAGGCGCAAGACTAATGCTGAATAGTGATACCCACGCAGTAGATACTATTGACTACGCTTACGACTTAGCTCTTGATTGTTGCAAAAGTGCCGGTGTTAAGAAGCTATACCGTTTAAGGAAAAACGGATTTGAAGAAATAGAGATATAACAACACCCCTTCTTGGTGCTTAAAACACTAAGAAGGGGTTAATTTTTTAATTACCTTCAATTTTAACGTCCCAACCCGCTACATACTGAGCAAGTAAAACAAGGTCATTAAGATTAACTCTTTTGTCACCATCAACATCGATAGCTTTCTCGTTAACTGAAACGTTCCACCCTGCAAGGTATCGTGCAAACAAACTAATGTCTTCTAAGTTAACTTTTTTATCACCGGATATATCTCCTGCTACAAAAGTGGGCTTATCGCTTACGTCAATATCCACGTCGTAGCCGGGATAATCCTCCTCATCACTTGTGGTATCATCTTCGCCTTCATCAAGAATATCCAACACTATTTTACCATTCAAATCCCATTCCAAAATACCCATACCGCGTTTTTTTGTTTCGCTGGTAACGTGTAAACGGATTTTATTAGTAATAACGGGTTCAAAAGTGTAGGTGTTAAACTCATTTTTTGTAAAGGTATAATCTGAAGTTGGGGTAACGCTTACATATTCATTTCCATTCCAATAAAGAATTTCCATACTATCGGGAAGTTGAACTCCGCCACCATCATCAAACCACCAAATGTTGCAAGATTCAATTTTTGCAAAGCAATCACCAACAAAAGTATATTCAATCCACGCATCGGTAGACTGTTCGGGGAAAGCCTCGCTATGATAGGTTGTCCATCTTTCCTCTTTTGTTGTGGAGCCATCATTTACGTATTCAGGCAAATCCTCTTGAGTGGCATTAACAAAATGATACGATGACGATGCTGTAACAAACTTATCAAGTTCACGACTTCCCTCAACCGTTGAAATGCTACTTGCGATATAAACTCTCATTGGAGTTTTTTCGCGATTTGCCCAAGTATAAAACGGAATCATATTAAGGGTTGCTGTTTCACCGCTATCCATTCCTAAACTATCATATAAAGTCGCCTCAGTGGATAATGTTATAACACTGTGTGTACCGTAGGTATTTGTGGTGCCTTGTCTTGAAGTTGCAAAAACTATTTGTTTTTCTTCAAAAACACTATCCTTTGATATGGTGACTGAATTAATATCAGCCTCATTATCCAATTGCTCTGCCGTATAAACCACGGGGCCGCGTCTAACTGCAAGTTGATTTTTATTTGTAGCAATTTTATCACTATCATCTATTACAACCGTTTCCATAGGAAAATTAATTGTAATTTCATCGCCTGCTGACCAAGTGCGAGTTATATATACGTAACCGTTTTTAGCAGGTGTGGAATTAACCTCAGTACCATTAACTAAAATAGTGTTATCCCCCGTCGCCCAAGAGGGTATACGTAATTTAATGGTAAAATTCGTAGTGTTTTCGGGTTCAACTGTAAGTTTGGCATTACCGCTCCAAGGCATATTTGCACCTAAAGAAAGTTTTGTGCTAACTCCATTAAGCACCATAGTGGTGTTATTACCAATATAAAGATTTACTGTTGCTGTATCTTCTGTTTTGGTATAAATATATCCACCCAAAGACTGAATATAACGCATTAAATTGGACGGACAACAAGGCAAATGGTACCATTCAGGACGAGTAACGCCGCCTGCATTAGTAAGGCGATTTTCGTAATAGAAGGTATCGCCATCCAAACCTATACCCGAGATTATATTATTATAAATTTGGGTTTCAATAGAATCAAAATACTTTGCATCATCATATAGCAAATTCATTCTTTTGCTAAACAAGGTGCTTGAAATACTTGCGCAGGTTTCACAGTAGGATTTTTCGTTATCTAAATCATAGGAATCGCCAAAACTTTCTTGATAACCATCAAGACCCATACCACCGGTAATATATGTTTTGGTTTGCACATTATCCCATCTGCTTTTTAAAGTATAATAGGTTTCGCTTCCGTCTAAAATATTCAAATCAGCAAGTGCGGAACTGTAGTAGAAAAATCTTACACAATGTCCCCAAGCTTCTTCTGCATAAATTCCCTGAATTGTTTTAGCCTCTTCGGTAACGAAGTTATTTTTATAAAGTCTGTAATTTTCTGCAAAATATCTGCAAATAGTAAGATATTCATCAACCTTATTAACGTCTCCATATGCCTCATAAACGGCTGCCGAAAGTTTAACCAAAGCAAGTTCAACTTCAGGGTGACCATCTACTACATATCCCGGAATATAAGGGGCATCATCAGACTTTTCATAAAAACATTTATATACCATATCGGCATTTTTTACAGCAGCATCTAAAAGCCTTGTTTCACCGGTGGCATAATAATGTGCAACTGCCATTTCATAAAAATGTCCTGCACAATAAAGTTCATGCATACCTTCGTTTTGAAAACGATATTCTTCGCCTGCAGTGATGTTATACATTGAACTACCCAAAACATAAATAGTATTCAAATAACCATTATCATCTTGAGCGGCTAAAAACAAATCAATCCACTCATTCATTGTTTTGGTAATGCTCTCTAACACTTTTAAAATTTCGGAGTCTTTGCTGTTTTTATAATTTTGAATTGCATAACAAATTCCTTCAACCACCTTGTAAACATCTGAATCCGAGGCGAAATTACTAAGGTAATCAAAATAATCCACACCATAGGTACCGCCGTTGTTTTTGGCTATTGTATAACGGAAATTGTTTATTGCTCCTGCTTTTTCTAATTGCTCAATACAGGCAGGTAGGCTTACCATTAAGCCCTGCAACTGACGTCCTGCCCAAAAATCATCGGTAATAAGTACGTCTGAAAAATCCACAGCCGACACAGGCGAAAAATCATTTTCTACTTTATTACCAAAAACTGCCATTTCGGCAATACGAACCGAACAATATTTTTTTACGTTATCATACGCATTATATGGAATACTGGAAAATATTTTTATTCCAAAATAACTACCCTGCTTTGCGGTGTTTAAATAGAATTTTTGGCGGGTATGGTTGCTTTCATTAACAAACTTTGCAACGCAATTTTCCGAGTTATAAAGGGTTGCAGAATCCTCAGATACATAAAGTTCGTAGGCTCCCAAAGCGCCCCAAGGCTCAGAGCCATATACCCAAATTTCATCTACATCATAAAGTCCTTTTAAGTAGTAGGTAATTGTTGCGTAGGTATCGCCATTAGAATTATAGGTTGTTCCATTAAAATCATTAGCAAAACCCGAATCGGCGGATTCACCATTCATAAATGCCCAATCAGGCAAAACGCTAATATCACTCTTGGAAGCATCGGGCTTTCCATCAGTAACCCAAGCAGTTAAATCATTATTAGTAAAAGCAGTAATCTCTGTTCCGTTTTTGTAAAATGCCGAACGCAACGGATGCGGCAAAGAACCATAAATTAAAGACTCCTCAATTGTTGCACCATTTTTAGCAGTATCGGTTATATTTTCTGTAGAAGATGTAAAATCATTGGAAACAACTTCTACATTTTCTACCGCATAAGATGTTGTAGCATTTAAAGAAGATACTAAAATAGACATGGCGATTACTGTTGAAATAAATCTTTTGAATTTTTTCAACATATTTTCCTCCTTTTATTTTACTTAAATATTTATAACTAAATATTCTATTATAAATTATACTTTTCTTTGAAAATTTAACAATTGCAAAATCACAAAAAAAGATTGCAAAAATCAAACAAATAATGTATTATATATTTGAGGTGAATTAAATGTTATATCTCAAAACAGATACATTACCTATACTAAGAGATTCCGGAATACGAAAATTCCATAAAGGGGAAGTTCATGTTACAAGAACTCTTGAATTCAGCGTTTTAATTTTGGTTTTTGAAGGTGTTTTGGAACTTGAAGAAAACGGAAAACATATAAAAATCCCTGCCGGTAGTTATCATATTCAACTGCCGAATCAATTGCATAAAGGATTGCCAATTTCACACCCACCATATTATCAATATATTCATTTTTGGGGTGAATACAGCAACGAAAAAGCTGAGGATTATCTACCTATTGATGGGGATTTTGAAATAAACGAAATAAAAAAACTAACATTTATTGCTGATGCTAACGAAAATAATATACACTCTGTTTTTGAAACAAAAAACTTTTGTGATATTTTAATAAAGCTTGTAAAATTTTATCAAACCAAATCTTCAAAACAAGCCTATAAAATAGCTTATTTTATAGAACAAAACATACACAATAATATTAATTTAGAAATTTTACATAAACAGTTTTTTTATTCTGAAAATTATATAATTAAAATTTTCAAAGAAACCTTTTCTACCACTCCCCACAACTATATTATACAAAAAAGAATTGATATTGCAAAAAATCTTTTAATCAACACCGAAAACACTCTTGATAAAATAGCAGAAGAAGTTGGATTTGCTGATGCAACTGTTCTTTTTAAGCATTTTAAATCCATTACAGGATATTCTCCCGGAAAATACAGAAAGACATTTTCAAAACAGTAATTTTCACACTATAGCAAAACGAGGTTCGCTTAAAAATGTGAGCGAACCTCGTTTTTTAGTTTGGTTTTTCAACCATTTCGAGAGGAGAAAAATTTTATTTTACTTTAAAACCGTCATTTGGGAATTTTTCAAAATCTGCTTTATCTATAATATTAGTAAATAAATATTCTCTAACATCGGCAGATTCTGCATAGCCATCTTTATCGCCTGTTGCGTTATAGGCTAAAACTGCAATATCATAAACAGTTGCTGTTACTGTTTCATTATTGTAGATTGTAAATGTGCTTCCATCAGGTCTTTGAAGAACCGCATAAGTTCTTACAGAATAAGCAGTGTTATAATTCTCCTCAGAAATTCCTGTAAGAGCTGCAGTAAAGTGAATGGTTGATCCCTTATCAGCAAAAATGATATTTCGATCATCTTTAATATAAGCGGCACCCTTATGAGATTCTTGTTCTGTGCCATCTTCTTGCGTGTATGAGCCCATAACCAATTCGTTATCGCCTAAATATGAAGTTTTTATTGCAACCGAACCATATTCAACAAGCTCGTAAGTATCAAAATAAAGTTTCGAAATAGCAGTTTTATCTATTGAGGATTTAAATCTAAGCGCTTGTTTTCCGTTGGTACGAATAGCGGTACCAACTACAGAAAGAGCAGACTGCACTTCATCAATAGCATTTTGAGCGCTAGTTACCTTAAGTTGATCAAAGTAAACAGTACCTGCGGCATTAGGTCTAATAGCAAACACAGCAGTTGTATTAGTGGCAGGTGTGAATGATGCGGTTATTTTTTGCCACTGTGTAGCGCCATTTTCATCTACAACCTGTGTTTTATCAATTGAAAACTCATCAGTATTAGTAGCATAAATAACCTTTGCGCCATTAATTGAGTTTCTGGTTACGGTGTAAGCTTCTTCAAGTTGAATATTTGCTGAATCGGTTAATGATTTTTGCATAAAGAAGGTAATATACTGTTTTGCATCAGTTGCGGTTAGCATAGAATGGCCATCAGCTACCTTGAAGTAGAGAGAAACGTCATATCTCTTTCCAGCAGTTAGGAACATAGTATCACTTGTATAACCTGCTGCAAAGTCTGCCGAAGTATCCATCTTATAAACTTTGTTTCCAAGTGTTTCTGTTTCAGACTCATCTGTATTAACTTCAGTAATATTTACTGCACCAAAGTTTGCAAACTTGTTTGAATTTAAATCAGCATCATAATCATACAAGTTTTCAGGAATTTCATATACAGTAAAATCGTCGATATAAAGCGTAGCATTAGCGCTACCATATTCTAAAAACAATCTTACTGCTGATAAATCTCCGGTGTTAAAAGTAACGGTATCTTTTTGCCATATTCCGCCTTCAATATTATGCACGCCATATGTACTTGCAATAGAATTTCTATATGCATCACCTATTGAATTATGTTCAGTGCTTCCAATTATCATACCATTAAAAGTATTGTTATTCTCGGCGGTATAAGATTCATTCATCATCCAATAATAAGAAACTGTGTAATTGGTGTTTGGCTTTAAGCCAAGAATATTTGTGTAAATAAGTTGATAACGACCAAAAATTGCTAGAGCGTTTGAACCGCTATTTGCCACACTATTAACTACTTTTGCACTACCCCAATCGGCTGAAATATACCAACCATCTTTATCGGCTGAATGTTCATGATACTGATAGGTTGTGCCAACAGAATTAAGCTCAAAGCTTGGACTTTCAAAAATACTGTTGTTTTTGAACTTAGCTGTAATTGCGCCACCTAAATCTTTAAAATCATAGGTAAGTTCAGCAGATACCAAACCATCTGCATTATACCAACCAAGGAATTCGTTACCGTCGTAAGGAACTGCGGTATAAACATTGCCTTCATTAGTTATATAACCTGCATCGATACCGCTTTCAACGCTTACTGACAAAGGTTCAGGTGTTTCAAAAATTGTAAAATCATCTAAATAAAGTGCATCACCGCTACTATCATAGTATATGAAAAGTTTTACTGCGCTTAAATCCCCTGTGTTAAAGGTAAATGTATCTTTTTTCCAGACGCCTGCTTCGGGATACTTAGGAACTCCATAAGTGCCACCCAGTTTATTTGAATTGGCAACGCCTATTGCAGTATATTCATTACCGGCAGCCACCATACCATGATATACGTTATTATTTGCTGTAGTATAGGTATTAGGCATAGTCCAATAGTATGAAACTGTATAATCTGTATTAGGCTTAAGTCCTAATAATATTTTTATAAATTGTTTGAAAACGTCCATGGATTTGCAATGCTTTTGAACCGCTATGGGCTATGTTATTTACAGTCTTTGCCCAACCCCAAGTAGCAGTAATATACCAACCATCTTTATCAGATGAATGTTCATGATACTGATAGGTTGTGCCAACAGAATTCAGTTCAAAGCTTGGGCTTTCAAAAATACTGTTGTTTTTGAATTTTGCTATAATCTCGCCATCGGTATCGGCAAAAAATTCGGTAGCTTTTGTTGAAATAACGCCCGAAGAATTATACCAACCAAGGAACTTATTGCCATCATAAGGAACGGCGGTATAAAGGTTTCCATCGTTAGTTATATAACCTGCATCGGTACCGCTTTCAATGCTAACTGAAAGCGGTTCAGGATTTTTATATATTGTAAAATCATCTATGTATACTGCAACGGCAGAACTTGCTAAGCTTGAATAATCCATAAACAATCTTACAGTTGTTAAATCACCTGTATTAAATGTAAAAGTATCCTTAGTCCATACCCCACCTTCGGGATAACGTGCATAGTAGGATTTGCCGATAGTATTTTTATAAGCATCACCTATTGAGGTATACTCAGGACTACTAGCAACAAGACCGTTATAGCAATCATTGTTTTCTGTAGTATAATCTCTGGGCATCATCCAACGGTAAGAAACGGTATAAGTGGTGTTTTGTCTAAGACCTGTAATATCGGTATATAAATCAACACGATAGGGCGAGAATACTCTCATAGATCTAAAACCATCATCGTATGTTTCGCTTGTAAGAATGTTAACAGATCCCCAATCTTGTGAAGTATACCAACTTGGGAAAATTGCCGTCGAAGGATCCTTGGTATGTGTTGAGCCAAGTTCAACATATTCAAAACCGGGACTTTTAAATACACTATTATTTCTGAATTTGGGTGTAACAATACCATCGGTATCTGTAAAGGTTTCAGTAATGTTAGTAGAAATAAGTGTGCCTTTAGAATTATACCAACCTAAAAAGGCGTTGCCATCGTAAGGAACTGCGGTATAGGTGTTACCATCGATTTCAACGTGACCAGCATCAACGCCACTTTCATATGCTACGTTATGTTTGGTTACATAAACATATTTACCCCAAATTTTTTGGTTTTCACTATTAGCACCTGCTTTATCTCCAACCAATAATAATTTGCCGGGAGAAACCTCATATACGCCTGTATAGCAACTTGAAATTTTTTCAGCAGTTTCTGTAAAGGTAGTAGTAAAGTTAGTCCAGGTTTCACCCGTTCCGTCACCTGAGAATAACATTTTACAATGTTGTCTACCGTAACTTAACACAAGCACACCATTAGACATCATATACAAACAAGGGTCTGCACAACCTGCATCATCTACAGTAACACCTGGGATAATTTCAGGTGTGCTCCAAGTAAGACCGCCATCAGTAGAACGACACTGATAAAGCGGATGAGCAGCATCGCCACCTGACGCGGTTCTTAAAACGCAAAGGATTGAACCGTCAGAACACACCTCAAAGGTTGGTTCACAATAAGATTGGGGTTCACCGGCTACGCCTTTGAGAACTGCTATATCAGAAACAACGGTCCAATTTGCTCCACCGTCGGTTGATTTAATCCATATTGAACGATAATTACTCTCGCCTTCGACTGCGTACATACCATACATAGTTCCATAAAGTGTGCCATCAGGCATTTGCATTATTGATCTGTGAGGTACCATAGACGCCCAATCTGAATCGGCTGATTTTCCAATGTCTTTGGGAAATTCTACCGTGCCTTCAGAATGTATCCATGTTTCACCATTATCCTTCGAAACAACATATTTTAAAGATGCGTGTCTTTCATCAATATAATATGATGGATAACTTATACCAAATAAATCACCGTTATTAAGTTTTATTAAACTTGTAAGGTAAAAATCCTGATCCTCAATATAGGTTGACCAGGTAGCACCGCCATCTCTGGAAATTCTCATTCCGTCTACAGCGTGATTTATATGTGCATCCCTATGTTGACTAAATGATACGAATATATCGTCACCAAAACCAAATACAAATGGAAAGTGCCTTATTCCACCTTCTTCACCTTCATCAATTATAAACTCTTCTTCGTCCACCTCTACATCTAAAAGTGGTGCAGATTGCTCAATAGGTAATGTCTCTGCCTTAGAATTCAGAGGGAAAAACATTACCTCGCCAAAAAGTAATGATAAACAAATAAAAATAGCTATCACACTTTTTGCTTTGCTTTTTAAAACACTCATACTAAATATCATCCTTTCATTGTTATTTGGATATTCACTAGGCATATCCTACTTTAAATTATACTTTCGTTTTAAAATATAACAATTGCAAAATCACAAAAAAAGATTGCAAAAATCAAACAATTATTAAAATTTATATACAAGATAAAAACTGAACATCATTTATTTTTAATGTGTTTTTTCGTATTTCACAGCCTATTTAGAAGCTAAAAAAACACAAAAACAACAAAAATAGCTCTAAAAATTATATGTTTTATTCATAAATACAATAAATAAAAGATTGCCATTTTCACACAATGCATTATTAATACAGTTTTGACGGAGTAGAAATATAAAAAGTTTTTGAGTTAAAGTCAAGACCTCCGGCTTAGCCGGAGGTCTTGACTATTTTTCATTTGTTTGATTATATGTTTTAAATAGCTCTCGCCATACATCGGTATGGGCTTCACAATCAAGAAAATGGGCAAATAATTCACGATTTGTATCTGTAGAATCCTCATTACAGGCATTTCGTATCATATAGCAATAATGCTCTTTTACAGACTCACAAAAATCACTCCACCCTTTTTGCCATTCGCCGTTTTTCATTTCCTCATTTCTTGCATAGAACGAATTAAGAAGAGTTTCTTTTTCTTCGCCTTTTGCAATGGTAATTCCCGTATCAGTATTGACAATGGGAATAAAATCAATGTCACCGCTTTTTGTATCATATCCTACTGCTATTGAGCCATTCCAATTTTCCGCAACGGGAATTGACTTTTTCTTTACAAAATGGAAGTTACCCTGACCGTATAAAATATGGCATCCCTCATACTGCTCATAACAACCAAGGCAATGACTGTGCTGACAG
>SVPL01000033.1 GCA_015065925.1 Oscillospiraceae bacterium | reverse complement strand
AGTAATCATATTCTGCGTGGCTGGTGCAGTTATTTGCATCTTTAACATCGGTATTATAACCGCGCGAGTTATATAAATATTCCTGTCGGTGATTCATTGAATCTACCGCTGTCCACACCTTACCGAGTGGGGTGTATGCAAAAAGCGGTTGGCTTTTACACCAACCGCTCTCTTTAAAAGGAGGATTTTAAATGAAAACTATTTTGTTAACACAGGTGACCTGTCCCCTTGTGTTCCTCCGCTAACCGTCCCCTTGTGTTATTTTGGCATCTTTTTTATATAATATAATTTTACTATATCACATGTACCAAGCAGCACAAATAGTGTTGAAAACAATAGCGAAAAAATCATAAGTAAGAGCGTAACCACGTCTTGACTTATAGAAAGATCTAAACTTTTTAAAATATAATACACTGAACCCACCCCACCGGTATAAAACAAAGAAGCAGATGCAATTTTTACAATTTTTACATATTTGTATTTTTTATTTTCTATGTTTTTATTTATTCTATTAATTGTCAATTTAGAAACATAACCAAGCGGAATTAATAGCAAAAAAATTCCTAGGTTAAATCCCCATAGCCTAGTATACATAAACATTGAAAGTAATAAATAATTACATGCTGTGGGAATGTTAATGAATATTCCAGTTTTTACTGTGTTAGCTATTGTAACATTTTTTGTGAAAATAATGGTAGAAATGAAAGAAATCAATAAAATAAGCGTTATTAAAATTGAAAATACAATGTATTGGTTATTAAATATTATGCCTGCGATAATACCTCCGATGGGTATAAAATTAATTAAAAATATCTCTTTGCGCATTTTTTTAGGATTTTCATATAAGCCATTTTGAATAAACTTCTCAATATTATCTTTCACTCTAACACCACCTATATTATTCTCGAATATTATCTAACAACCAATCCAAACCTTCTTTTGTCCAGTCAAGTATAGACTTTTCTTCTTTGATTTTCCAACCTTCAAAAATACCCATTAATAAGCCTTCAGTTGCAATATTTCCCGATATGCCGGCTAATATTGTCAACTCAGGATTCAATGAAAGCACCGCCGCTCCAGCCGCAGAAAGCTTCCCAACCTTATCAGATACAGCTCCTGTAGTAAAATTATAAACAACATCGACAGCCGCGTCTGTTATTATTCTCCATCCGTCAACTCCATTTATATAGTTTTCCAGAGCATTAGCACCAGCAGATAAGAATCCACTAAAAATATTATACGTTACATCCGTAACTTTAAGCACTTTAGAAGACACCGATGCTCCGCCAATTATTCCGTCTATAAAGTCTAATTCTTCGGCAACAATTTTTTCCCAATATCCACGTGCTATTTCATTAGGTTTTTCAGATGTTTTAATTACTTTTTTTATTAATTCGTCAAACAAAGCTAGATTTTTTTCATTTATAAAAAAATGCATTAGTTTACTTACAAATTCAAAATCTTTTATTTCTTCCCAAATATTCTTCAAATTAATATTTGCACTAGAAGAACTTCCTCGTTCTTTCTCCAACCCAAACGGGTCAACAAAGGAAACGGGATTGCCGTTAACGTAGGAATAACGGTTAAGTGAGGTAGAGTCAGAAATTTGACCGTGAAGTATATCTGCGTTGATAAAACGGCGCATAGCAGGGGAGTAGTAACGGGCGCGCATATAGATAAGACCGTTTTTGTCGGTTATTACGCCGTCGCGACCGTTGTAGCCGAAGATTACAAAGCTGTTGCCGATATGCTCGGTTACGTTACCGTAGGTATCATACTTAAAGGTGTCGGTAATGTTGCCTGTTGCATTTGTAATTGCAACTGTGCTTCCTCTAAAGTCAAAGTGGTAGGTTTTAAATTCGCCACACTTTTCTTCACCAATAAGACCGTTGCCGTAAACGTACTTAGTGGTAATGCCGTTTGTTGTTTTTGTAAGCAACTGGCTTAACTTACAGTTTGTGTTGTAAGTATAAGTAGTATCAGCATCATCACAAAGGTTGCGAATTCTAACATCTTCTGCATTGTAAGTATATGTGTGACTGTCTGCTTTAAGTAATCGGTTTGCAGAGTCATATTCAAACGTAGCACAACCGTCAGATAACATATTACCGTCAAGGTCATAGCTTACCGTATTACCGTTAAAGGTTGTAAGGCGGTTGTTGTTATCATAGATAAAGCAACTGTCGGGTGCATCGGTTATATTGCCGGCAGCATCGCAAGTAAAGTTCTCGCTTGAGATAACACAGTCACATTCATTCTTGATAGTGCGGTTTGTTACTCTACTTAGGTTATCATAAGTATAACATATTTTGGTATTATCCGCAAGATAAAAAAGAACGATTGGTTTTTACACCAACCGTTCCTGTTTAGAAAGGAGTCTTCTAATATCAAAACTTTATTGATTTTTTGCTATCACAAGAGAATAGTCTCTCTCTCGGTGTTTTAGAATCTTCCTCTGTGTTTTCCCTCAGTGGTATTGGCGGCAAATCTTTTTCTGTTAAATTTTCAGCCACCCTATTTACCACGAATTTTGTTCCAATTTCATAAAAGTCTCCTCTGACAAACACCATTTTCATTTTATCACACTTACCGTTTTTATCCTTGCTAAGCATTTCATAGCTAAACATACCAACATCAGTTGTTACAGTATTATCATAGAAAGCCTCTTGCGGACAAATATAAATTTCTGTATAACCTCTCATTGGCACTGTTATTCTTTTGTCCTCAACAAGAAGCACCGCTCTATCAAATCCCTCTATAAAATAAATATGAATTTCACCGTCTTCAGATAGCCACTCGGTATTATTTTGTAAAGGAGGTACACTTCTATCTATACATGAAGAGAAAAACATGCAAGAAAAAACGACAATAAATAATAAAACAACCTTCTTCATTGATTATCTCCAAATAAAGTATTCATATGATTTTATATGCTAAAAATCCCATGATTCGCACAATTATTATAGTAAGTTTCCGGTGTTAAACAATACGCTGTAATTAGGCGTTCAGAAAAATCTAGTGATGACGTTGATTTCATGCCATTTTCATCAAAATTGTACAACTCATAATTTCCATCACCATCAGAATTGATAGCTATCGTATGAAGACCTGAGTCGTATTCATCACTATTCCAATAAGAAGCAACGTACACTCCTTTAACCGCCAAGCTAAGTTCTCCTACTTCAATGAATGATATATTATTATGTCTCAATACATTATCTATCGAGTATGGGTTGGAACCAAAATATCCGTCAATAATTCCACCACCAACAACTGCATTATTTCTTTCAAAATCATAAATCAACTTTGATAATGATATATCATATCCTAGTAACCTAGCCGCATTATAAACAGCTATAACCTCACAACCGTTATAGGTCAAGAATTGGTCCCCTAATTTCATGTTCCCAACAGAACTATCGGCCATCATTTGGTCATTAATAAAATCATCAAAATTATCATATTTCATATTATTCTCATAATTTGAATTAGACTTTTTTAAAGATATATAATTTAAATAATATTTTTCAGATAGGGATTCTAATATTTTGTTTTCCCAACTTTTGAAAACTTTTTTAATAGATGTTTTTGAATTGCGATTGTATTTACCAAAGTAATTTTCCCAAATATGTGGAAAAACCGGAATTAACATATCTGGCCTTACCGAAACATATGAAGTATTAACCAGAGTTACTCCCCTCTCCGGTGCCAACCCAAACGGATCCACAAAGGAAACCGGGTTGCCGTTAACGTAGGAATAACGGTTAAGTGAGGTTGAGTCGGAAATTTGACCGTGGATAATATCGGCGTTAACGAAACGGCGCATAGCAGGGGAGTAGTACCTTGCGCGCATATAGATAAGACCGTTTTTGTCGGTTACTACGCCGTCGCGACCGTTGTAACCGAAGATTACAAAGCTGTTGCCTGTTCTTTCAGTCAAGTTACCGTAAGTATCGTACTTAAAGGTATCTGTAATTTCACCTGTTGCATTTGTAATTGCAACTGTGCTTCCTCTAAAGTCAAAGTGGTAGGTTTTAAATTCGCCGCACTTTTCTTCACCAATAAGACCGTTACCGTAAACATACTTGGTTGTAACACCGTTTGTTGTTTTGGTTAGCAACTGGCTTAACTTACAGTTGGTATTATAGGTATAAGTAGTATCGGCATCAGAGCAAAGGTTTCGAATTCTAACATCTTCCGCATTGTAAGTATATGTATGACCGCCTGCTTTAAGTAATCGGTTTGCAGAGTCATATTCAAACGTAGCACAACCGTCAGATAACATATTACCGTCCATATCGTAAGATACGGTATTACCGTTAAAGGTTGTAAGGCGGTTGTTGTTATCATAGATAAAACAACTATTGGGTGCATCTGTAATATTTCCCGCTGCATCGTATGTGTAGTTTTCTTCAGACAACACACAGTCACAACCAAGGCTAATAACCTGTCGCTTGGTTACTCGGTTTAAGCTATCATAAGTATAGCACATTTTAACGTTTTCCGCAAGATGCTTTTCCTCGACAATTCTCGACAAATTATCGTAGGTATATTCAAAGCCTGTAATAACCTGACCTGCCGCTGTTCTTTCAACAGTAGAGTCAATACGCTGTTTGTTATCGTAAACGGTGGTTGTAATACTGCCGTCGGGTTTAACAACACCTACAACACGGTTGTTTTCGTCATAGGTATAACGTGTAACCCTGTTTGCCCAGTCGGTAACGGTTAAAAGGTTATTGTTTTCGTCATAATCATAACTAACCGAGGTATTATCAGGGTAAACAAGACGTTTAAGGTTGCCTACTGCATCATATTCATAGCTAATAACCTTACCAAAGGTGTCGGTTAACTTAGTAACACGGTTTAGCGCATCATATTCACGCCTGATTACACCCTTGCTGTCAGCTACGGTTAAAACGTTACCGTTTTGGTCATAGGTATAGCTTACGGTATCCTCCTCACCGACAAAGCCTGTAATTCTGCCTGCCGCATCATAGAAATATCTTCTCACCTGACCTCTGGCATTGGTAAGCTGTTCTTTAACGTTAAGTGCGTTATAACCGTAAGTTATACTACCGCCTGACGAGGTTGTTTCGGCAATAAGTCTGCCCATTTGGTCATAGGTATAGTTAATCATACTGCCCATTGGTCCCGTAAGCTTTGTTATATTGCCAAAGTAATCATATTCTGCGTGGCTGGTGTAGTTATTTGCATCTTTAACATCGGTATTATAACCGCGCGAGTTATATAAATATTCCTGTCGGTGATTCATTGAATCTACCGCTGTCCACACCTTACCGAGCGGGGTGTAGGTATAGGTGGTTGTCTTACCTGTTGAATCGGTAACAACCTCAGGAAGATTCAAGCAGTTATATACGGTATCGCTTACAGTATTACCCTTTGCGTCAATAGTTTTAAGCACGTTGCCGTTACCGTCATAGGTTGTGGTAAACACCCTTTGCTTTGCATCGGTAATGGTTGTACGTCTGCCAAGCGGGTCATAACCGTAGGTTACGGTTTTACCCTTAGCGTTTGTTACTGTGTGCAAACGGTTAAGGCAGTCATAGGTATAGGTTGTGGTATTACCCAACGCATCACGCGATGTAAGCATATTGTTATTAGCATCATAAGTGTAGGTTGTGGTGTTACCCCTAGCATCAGTTGCGGTAAGCATATTGCCAAATTCGTCATAGCTATAAGTTTTCTTATTGCCAAGCGCATCGGTTTCACTAAGCAGGTCACCCGCAACAGAATATTCATAAATCACAGCGCCCGATACCGCATTAACGGCTCTTACCTTTTTACCCATTGCGTTGTATTGGTAACGGGTAATATTGCCATCGTTATCCTTTACAGATAGCACGTTGCCGTTTGCATCATAGGTCTTAAATGTTACCGCATCCTTTTGGTTGGTTTCCTTAATAACGTTGCCTACTTTGTCATATTCATATTTAATTCTACCACTATCGGCAAACAACTTTTCAACAACTCTGCCCGCATCATCATATACAGTTTGGGTTACGTTACCGGCTTGGTCGGTCATCTTAACAGGTCTGTCCTCGCCGTCAAATTCATAACGGATAGTGTTATTATCAGGCAAGGTAATAACTTCATTTTTCATATTACCGTTATATGCATACCCTGTTATATTACCGTTTGCATCCTTAACCGATGTTTTTTGGTGGTTGCCGTCATAGGTATTTATAATGGTTTTGTCGTTTGCATCAATTGTTTTAAGCAGGTTACCGCAATTGTCATATTCATACTGTGTAACCTTGTTATCGGCATCAGTCATTGAAGTCATCTGACCAACTGCATTATAACCGTACTGTGTGGTATAGCCCTTAGCATCGGTTTGTGATTTCAAAAGACCGTTTTCGTAAGAATATAAAATTGCATTTTTAGTGCCGACTTTTTTGGATTTTGGCATCCCCGCCGCATCATATTCGTAAACCGTTATGGTACCACGAACATCCTTGTGCTGCAGCAACTGGTTTCTTTGGTTGTAAACAAAGGTTTCGTCAGCACTTACACCGTTTACCTCGGGATAAATAATTTTTGTAACATTACCCTTTAAGTCATATTCAATGCAGGTTTTGTTACCGTTTTTATCAATAATTTCGGTCGGCTTATTAAAGCTGTTATATACCTTTTTAATTGAATTGCCGTTTGCATCGGTTTCGGCGGTTATATTACCTCTGTTATCATAGGTGTATGTCTTACTGTTACCGTTTTCGTCAACATATTTTACAAGCCAGCCGTTTCCATCAAATTGGCGCACACTATTTTTACTATTTCGGTTGGTAGTAATTCGTGTGCCGTCACTGCCATAGCTGAACAATGTCATCACAGAATTGGTAATACCGTCCTTTTGTGTTGCCACACGACCGCACTCATCATAAGTATTTGTAAAATAACAAATGTTTTTTGAATCGGTACCTGTTAAAACACAACCGTCATCATTGTAGGTATACTTTAAGCTGTTTCCGTTCAAATCCTTAATATTTGTAAGGAAATTACCCTCATAGCTTAAAATTGCTTCTCTTTGGGCATCGTCATAAACCCTTGCAAGCTTTCCGTCGCTATTCTTTTCAAGATAAATTTTCTTACCCGAAACGGTATCGATAATTGTGGTTAGCGCACCCGCATAGGTGATTAACGTTTCAAAGCCTTGGTGGTTAACAATCTTTGCAAGCAAGCCGTCAGAATTATAATATTCTGTATATTGGTGATTACAGTTAAGAATATACGGATAAGGCTGAGAGCAGTCAACAGTTAGCACATAACCATTTTTACTTGGTGAAGTACAGGTATATACAGTACAGTCATCGTTACAGGTATATGTTAAATAGGTTGACGGACTGCTGTAAACCCTAATTTCACATTCTAAATCCTTTAACTGCTTTTCGTAATTATGGTACCAGGCCACACCCATAACACCACTTGCTAAATTAGTAGAATTATAATGTGCGGTAAGCTTTAAGCTCTGACCGCCAAAAAGCGTCATAAGTGTATTTGTTAATAAATGTGCACCGCTGTAAGCGTCTACAGGGTCTGCAACATTGTTTTCTTTTGTGGTGGTTTTAGGTTTTTCCTCTTGCGGTTCAGGGGTAGGCTTGACTGTTACACAGCACCAATCTTCAATATAGTTATTTTCCAGCGAATATGCATAAATCGCAACCTTGCCCAAACCTTTGGCGGTTACGCAACCCGTATAGGCATCAACTGATGCTATCGAGGGATTATCGCTACACCATCTTACATAAGGATTATCCGCATTTGAGGGTAACACCTCGGCGCAAAGCTGATACTGCTCACCCTTTTTCAAGGTTAAGTTTTCAGGTGTAACCTTAACACCCGTTACAATAACTTCATCTCTAACAACAACAGTCAAAGTGTCACTCTTGCCGCTTCCGTCGCAGGCAGTTGCTGTTATTGTTGCCGTACCGGGACCTTGTGCTACCACAAGTCCGGTTTCCTCGTTAACAGTAGCAACCTTTTTGTTGCTGCTCTTCCAACAAACACATTTTTTTGTTGCGTTTGTTGGGCATACTGTTTCATAACCAAATGCCGATTGATATTTTTTAAGTGTTATACTTTTCTTTTCAACATTCGGGCTCCATGAAACTGATACTGAATTTACATAAATCATTTTAAATTTTTACCTCTTTTCATTATTTTTTTACACACCCTTAAAACATTGCCTCAATAATAATGGCGGGATTGATTACAAGATTAACGTTAAATGTTGTTTCCTTGCCCGCATCATCATTAATGGGATGACAGTTCTTTCCGTACTGCCAAACAGCTATATCCTGTCTGGTAATACCCGACGGTGCAAACGGCACCCAATTATCAGGATGTATTAGGTGTGTGGTGGTTACTCGGTCATAGTCTTTAAGACTGGGTGATACTGCCCAAATAAGACATTGTTTAAATATTTCCTTGTGTGTCTGCATGCCACGGCTATATTCACGGTCAAATGTATATGCCGCATCGGTATTTGCCATAAATGCAGGCCAAAATCCTTCTTTAATAAGGCTTTCAGCATAACCCAGCAGAAAATCACGAGTAATTGTTTCATTAGCGTCAATTTTCAAAAAAATTGCACTACCCGCAGGAATTCCAAGCTCCAAAGCAACCGTGTCAACCTTATTTGCAATGTTTTTACCCTGTTCTTCGCTGAGCTTTTCTCCTGCATCCTCATAAATTGCAGCAATTTTGCAACCTTTTGAATGTATAAATTCAATTTCTTTCTTTGTAAGTGCATTTTCACCCACAATATTTCTACCCCAAAAATTAGGATAAATTTTATTTCTGATAACCCATTCAAATTCATCAATATTATTTTGAAGAAGGTCATCAGCATTTACTTTCGAATCTACACCAAATAACATTTTTTGAATTTTGTTTTCTGTTGCCGATTCTTCAATTTGCGGCTCAATACTTTCCACCGCAACGGTCGTGGATTTCACGACAGTTTTTCTAGCACCTTTACATGCCATATTTTTTACCTCTTTTCTTAATTTTTTTGTTTCGAGTTTAAACTCTTTTGTAACGTTACATCTGCATTATAAAAATTAAAGGTGACAACTAGTGTCACCTTTAAAAAATTATTTAAAATTTATTTCTAAAATTTGGGGTGCGTAATAGCTATCACCTGTAGCAACTGTCGAAAATCCTCTTCCTTTAATTTTAGGCTTTAAAATAAAACCGTCTGATTTTACAATAGTGCCTGTATATGTATTTAAGAGTAGTGGCGTCAAGTCTAAACTTTGGTAACCGTTTCTGGAAGAAGAGTCTGAAATTGGTGCTTGTCCTGAAATTTTATTATTCCAATTTGAACCAAAGCTGCAAAAACGTGCCGAAACCTTGTGTGCTACAAACTCTACTCTACTTTGGTTTAACCTTGGCATATAAAGAATCGCTTTTTGGATTCGTTTATCCATAATTTCGGAAATTCTTGCATAATCAAGTTTTGAATATAACCATTGTTCTCCATACGCCGAAGAATTTCCGATAAACGCTACACTTCCAAAAGCATTGTTTGTGGTTGGATTTCCGCTTTCAACCGTGGTGTCTTGCAACAATTTATTTTCATAAAGGTTTGCTTCAAATAAAACATATCGTGCCAACGGACTTGTTGCCCTTAACACAATTCGATATTTTTTATCACTAAGTTTTTGATATTCTATTTTGGCGGGTGCTATCACAGTGCCCGTTTCATCTAACGCGCCAATGCAAGAGAAAACCACCATTGGTCTGAATTGCTCTTTCATAAGCGCAAAATATTTATCATTTGAACGCACATTCAAAAACGGTTGTGAAATTTCAATTATAAAACTTGCTTCGCCTCTGCTTTTTGTATCGCATTTTAAAGCGACACCATTCGTGGTGGGTAAAATAGTATTACCATCACAATAAACCTCATTACACGAAACCAACCGCGCCTTTGTGTTTAGTCCAATAGTGCAAGACCCTTCAGCATTTTCCATGAAAATATTTTTGCTTATAGTAATGTTTGCATTACTACCAATAGCATATACTGCGTCACCGTTGGAATGAAATTTAACGTCTATTAGCTTACGGCTTTTATAGTTGTAAATCGGAGCACTAAAATAATACGCAGTTTTACTGCCATCGCTTTCTTTTGTGACTAATCTATATCTATTACTGTTACTGTAATCAATAACAATCGGCAAACCATTACGCAGCTTTTCAATTTCTTTTAATACTGATTGCATTTTCTCACCTCACTTCTCTTTAAAAATATTACCGGTTGTGAGTTTAGTATAAATAATAAAGGTGACAATTCTTGTCACTGTTAAAAATATTTCTGCGCAAAAATTAAAAGCGGTTGGCTTTTACACCAACCGCTCCAATGAAAGAGGTAAAAAACTAGATTTTAATTAAAAATTTTAAGAGGTTTTGTTGGGAGACAGGAGAACCGTCCCCTTGCCTCCAGCTCCTCCGAGGTTTCAGTTTCCGGTGCGAGATAAATTTCCTCTGCACCATTTTTAATTTTGTCCATCTGTCGGACTCCTTTCAATAAAAGATTTTTTGGTTGTTTAACAACCTTATTTGCAGCTGCACCCTAAGTATAAAAAACAACCCTGACAACGATTGTCAGGGTTGAAATTAACTTTAAAAATTTCATTAAAATCTATACAAACAAAAAAGGATAGCCTTAATAGTCAAGGCTATCCCGAAAAAACTATTTTTTCACGACATGGTACCAATTATCGTCTATCTTTTTCGAATCGCCATTATGTATTCCGTCAACACTTTGCGGAATAGATTTGGAATACACAACAGAATATAATCCATTATTCGTTGTGAAATAGACTGTTCCATCCTGACATATGATGGCATCTAATTGAGCATCTTTATTTGGAAAAGCATTTGCAACTTCCTCGAGGCTCGATTCTACATCTTCGGCAAGTTCCATTCTCTGCCCATTATAAAACAGAGCATTCTTTCCAACACTATACGAAAAAATAAATCTGTTTGTTACTCGGCTTTCTTGATCAGTATATTCCAAACAATAAACTGAAACATTCTCAAAGTGTGTTAATTCGTCGTCAGTATTTTTTATATTGTATTCCCATTTAGTCGTATTAGCAAACCAAACATGTATTCCGACGAATGTTAAAATCAAAACAAATATTAAAGAACTTATGCCTATTATTAATGACTTATACGATTTCAAAAAAGATGACTTCACTAACTTTCCTCCTTTACGAAATAACTCCAGAAAACGGTACATCAAAATTCATAACAGTCACAAAAGGCTTATATGCACCATTGTATTCCTTGTTGTGTTGGAGAATATACCAAGATCTAAAGCCAGCTAAAAGACCATACTTTTCAACATCTGCCGCATCTAACCCAAAATGATCATACAAGGTAAAAGATAAAACTCCTGAATACGCGTTACCTGTTTTATTATATGATTTAACCTCAATTTGGTTGCCCCATAAACCATCTACGCATATTGTCAGCCCTGTAATTTTATCATTTGCCGTGTTATAAACAGGTTGGTATATACCTTCACTCTGCATTAATTGAACCAATGGATTAGATTCTCTAGTCGCCGCAAAATATTCTAAAGCCATTATATCACCATTGTATTGATTTAGCAAGTGATTTATGCAGTCCTTAACAGATGATATATAGGTTTGTGTAGAATTATGCTCAAGAGCTTTTTCTGTTAGGGTTTCATTACTATAATCCGTTGCAGTTCCACCCATAAAATGTTCAATCATGTCGAGTATAACTGTTTGTAGCGGTTCTGTAGAAAATAAAGAAGTGCACATATCTTGCCAAGATGTTCTAAACGAGGTCGGTGTCGTTGCAACAAAATCCGACCAGTTTATCCAATCCATTGCCTTTAAATCAGCAACCGAAATGTCATTGTACTCTAGATCCTCCGGCAACGTTCCATCACTATTGTATCTAAATGTTTTTTCAGTTTGATAAATTTTAGTGCTATTAACGCTCAACCACACATAATCAACATAACTTCCGTCATTCGTTGTAACTGTAATATTGGTCGTGCCTGCAGATTTTGCCGTAATTCTACCCGTAGAAGCATTAACCTCTGCAACAGATGTATTACTGCTACACCAAGTAACACCCTTATTTGTTGCATCTGACGGATAAATATCGTAGCTTAGATAGGTTGATTCGCCTACATTCATTGTGTAGTTGGAACAACAAATATCTATGCCTTGTACAGCAATGGGTGCTTCAACCTGCACCGCACAACCGCCTCTTACACCTGTACCGTCCTGAGCAGTAGCATAAATAGTTGCACTACCAATACCTCTTGCCTCTATTCTGCCTGTCGCCTCATTTACCCATACAACACCGGTATTGGTACTTGACCAGCGAATCAATTTATTAACTGCATCTGTAGGACAGACTTCAGCATAAAGATAATCATACTCACCCACTCGCATTAAACGCGAAGACGTATTAATGGTAACAGACTCTACAGGAACATTAACCGAAACCTCACAACAGCTACTCTTATTACTGCCATCTTGAGAATATGCGCAAATACAAGTTGTACCTGCGCCACGTGCAGTAACAACACCATCCTGGTTAACTGTTGCAACAGAAGCATCTCCGGTTTCCCAACGAAGCGTTTTATTCGTTGCATAAGAAGGTGTTACTGTCGCAGTAAGAGTTACCGTTTCACCTTTATCAAGAGCAACATAAGACTGATCGATAGATACATATTCAACAAATACAGTACTTGTAACAGCAATGCTGAAGTATCCTGTATTGCTTCCGTAAGCAGCCACTTTGACATAATAGGTTTGACCTGCGGTTAGATGTGCTACCATCATAAAGTTTAGTCCTGTGCCGGCATCGTCATCGCTATCAATTTGATTACAATCAGCATCATAAATATGACCAACAGTATCAAGAGAACCTACTGTATATACAGTATAGTATGCAGTAGTACTCGGAGTAAATTTATACCACATCTCGGCACCGGGACAACAAATTTCATCGCTCTGCCAACTATTTAACGTTAATTGAATAGCAGATGCCTGATCGTTCGAGCAATCAGAATCATCTTGGCCACCCGATGAAGACTGAGTTGTATAACCAACTCTAATATCATAATTACCCGTGTTACTGCCATACGCCTTAACCTTGACATAGTATGTCGCACCGTATGTAAGTTCTTCGGTAATGCTGAAATTAAGACTTCCACCGCCATCATCATTGCTTGTAATAAGTGTACCGTTAGAACTGTAAAGATATCCCATAGTATCAAGCGAACCACTGGTATATATGGTATATTCCGCAGCATTACTTGCAGATGCAGTAAATCTATACCAGATTTCTGTACCCGGGCAACAAATGCAACCGTTTACCCAACTTGAAAGCGGTAAATAATATGCTGTCTGCATTGTATTTGAGTTATCACAATCACTGCCGGAATCTCCGCCATAGCACATGGTCGAGATACCCTCTTCTTCCATTGCCGCCAATGATACATGTTCTGTGAATTCAGTTGCTTCCAACTCATTGGCAGTCATAATTTCAGAAACATTCTCTGTTGTGGTTGCAGAATAATCGTCAGCAATTTCAACCTTTTCGATACAATTAAGTGACTTAATCGCAGCAAGCTGCGCCATACTCGCTTTAACCGTAACGCAAGTCTTGGTATCGGATTGCTCTAATATCTCGCATTCCAAATTTTTAATTTCCGATAAAACAACCGATTTTTCAGTTGCTTCGTATGAAATACAAAAGATATATTTTTCAGCAGTTTGCGATTCCACTGCTATCTCTTTTGCATTTTTAATTTTTTCAACTTCGGGCTCTAAATATATTTCAGTGCCCATTTCAATTTCGTCCATTCTCTCGGACTCCTTTCGTTATATTTTTTGTTTTTTAAATTTATTTTGTAACGTTACATCTGCATTATAAAAATTAAAGGTGACAACTAGTGTCACCTTTAAAAAATATTTTTGACTTTCTTAATTATTTAAATTTTTATACTTCAATATTTTTAAAAAGTCATTCTCATAAAGAATAATTTTTACAAGAATATGTTGTGCAGCTGAGTCTGCCGAAACTGTAACCACATATCTTTTATCGGCTAATTTTTTATATGTTATTTTGGCATTCAAAATCATATTGTCAATTGCTTGCGTATGGCTCGCATTTAAAAAAACAACATAAGGTAAAAAACGCTCGCGCATTAAAGCAAATGATTTATCTTCGTGTTTAACCTTTAAGTGCGCTTCTCCAACATCTATAATAAAACTAATTGATTTATCATCTTTTACTGCGCATTTCAGTAAAACGCCACCTTCTGTTGGAAACACATAAATATTTTTATCACAAGTTTTTAAACCCGTCTTAAACGGTGAGCTTTGAGGCAGGTGAATCATACAAAATCCATCTTTGTTTTCCAGCAAAATATTACTGTCTAGCTTTATTTTTGTTTCACTATCGGTGGAACAATCCATAATATCAAAATTTTCTTTATCTTTCTTATTTTGGGATTTTGCAGTGTTTCCTAAAACAAATTGCATTTTTCTCACCTCCGGTTTTACATTTTATTGTAATGACTTAAAAGCTCAAAAAAACGTTGAGATTTAGATTTGCCCTGACCGATACGCTTTAAAAAGCTCTCGCTTTCCTTAAAATGTCTTGTCACAGTTAAATATTCAGCAATACTTTTTATAAGCTTTTGGGCTTTTTGTTCGCTGTCTTGACAATATTCAACCTCTAATTCAAAATCAGTGTGTCCTAAATAAACATTTCTATCAAGCATTATTTCACAGTCCGAATCTTTATATATTACAATGCGTTCGGTCACAAGCTCACCTTGACACTGCAAACCAAGTGTTTTGAAAAAATGCGGGTCAAATTTCACATCCTCAGGCAAATTTAATTCCATACTGCAATCACAATGATTAGTATTATGATTTTTTATGCACGCCTTGTATTTTCCGTTTTTGTGGCGAATTCGGCAAGTAATGCCTTTTTTATTCATTGAAAAATCGTCGTCATCAAAATAATAATTTGTTTGCAGCTGCTTGGGTATATTTTTGCAACGGTTAGACATAGCGAGAGTATGATATTCATTTGCAGTTAGCATAATCTTTTTTTCGTATTCAAGCATAAATTCACCTCCTGATGATTTTCCCTGAGCCGTTTTTAGGAATTTCATCCATAAGATTTATACGTGTAGGAATTTGATATGCAGGAAGACTGCAGCGGCAAAGCTCCTTAACCTCGTTCACACCGGAAAAATCCCCTGTGATATTCAGTTCAATTTGTACGCCAAGCTTTTCATCACTATAACCACGCACGAAAACATCCTTTACGCGCGAATCAAGCCTTAATGCACTTTCAACTTCCTGTGGATAAATGTTCATTCCCGCTTTAATAATTAAATCATCTGCGCGGCCCTTGATCTTAAGCAGACCTTCATCTGTAAACAAAGCTAAATCACCCGTGCATAACCAGCCATTGTCCATTACCTCTTTGGTTTTTTGGGGATTATTGTAATACCCCGCCATAACATTATCGCCTTTAACCCATAAGGTGCCTATTTCGTTAAATTTAACCGGTACGCCCGATGAAGAAATAATTTTCAAAGACACCGAACGAAGCGGTACACCTACACAGTCGGCATGTTCTTTAAATTTATCCGGTGGCAAATATGTAACTCTTGGGCTGGCTTCTGTAAGACCATATATGTGATAAATCTCAGCATTAGAAAAAGCCTCAATTATATATAACCCGGTTTCAAGACTTAAACATTCGCCGCTAATACAAATATGCTTTAAAAAATCCCCATCATTTTTTCTCTTGAACCTAGCAATAGTAGAAATCAATGTAGGTGTCCCGCAAAATGCAGTGACATTGTACTCCTTTAACATTTTAAGAACAACCGCAGGATTAAACGCACCTGAATAAAATCTAATTTTAACCCCTTTTACCAATCCGGTTAAAAATTCACCGGTTAGCACTGCGCAATGGTATAATGGTCTTGAAATAAGGATTGTATCCGACTTGTCTATACCGAAATACAAAGCGATATCAGATACATTTGTTAAAACATTAGTTTCGGTTAGCATTGCTCCCTTTGGAACACCCGTAGTACCGGAGGTACACATAATTAACGCCGGATGGATTTCAGGTTCAATATAGAGCGAGTCTTCAATGTGTATAATTTGAAAATCACCATCCTGATCAGTTATAACTGCATCGGGACTAATCGCATCTAAAATTTTATTACAATGCAATTCACCATATCTTTGTGATAGCGGCAGCGCTGTCACTTCGGCGGCGAAACAGCTTAATAATGCCATACTTGCCGCCATTTCGGATTGGCATAAAATTGCACAACACTTAATACCCTTTAACCTTTTTGCAAATTCTTCGGCAAAAATAATCAATTCTTCGTATGTCATTGAAACATTATTTTCGCAGATTTTCTGCTGCATATTTAATTGCATTCTATTTTTAAGATGTTCCCATAAAATCATTTCCTAACTCCTTTTCCATTTTTTCTACAAGTAATGTCAGTAATTTCTTTTCCTCATCCATTAGTTTTAATAATTTTTTCTTTATAATTGGAAGCACTGAATCACGTCGTTTTATATGATGCGAAGCGTATAACATTCGTATGGTATCCGCCTCGGAAACCAACAACTTATATTTCTTGCTAATTTCATCACCTAAATTTAACTCCTGCTCAATTTTTTCAATTCTTTCAAGCATAACCTTTTTATGTTCCCAAACCAGTCGAAAAACGCGCCAATCCATACGTTCGTATGGTATGGTCCCGTCATAAAGCTTTTCTAAATACTTTGCCATATATTCATGCACGACAATTCCGTATACATCGCCTTCGCCCTCCCAAGGATATTTTTCAAGATTCGAGTCAAGGTACTCCTTAATATTTTGAAGTGCTATTGATGGCGAGAATTCAATTTTATCGCCTTTAACCTTTAATCCGCAAATATTACTGTACTTCCCTTTTTTGTGCATATAAGTTCTTCCGGCATTGAAATCTTTTTGCGATATCCAAAACTTCCTATAAACCCAGTCACTGTCATAAGCATATATACAATAGGTTTTATCATTTTGGTCATATCCACAAATCAAACCATCATGCGCAAAATGGCGTTTTTTATACCAGCTTTTACCTTTAATGTAGTAATCATCTACACTTCCGAAAGCCACATAAAAACCTCTGTTTAAAAATTCTCTAATAATTGGATTTATATGTCCCTTCGCAAATTCGGTAGACATCCATCGTCTGTCTAAATATGGATTAAAAATCCAATCAGAATGAACAATATTTATTTCAGGGGTTGTAAAACCATTTAAAAATTTTCTATTACAAGTCAGATTCATTATTTGGTTAAGATACCAATTGCGGATTGATTGATTACTGCTCAAAATTGCTGTGCATGTCCCTTGATTGTGATAAGAACTATATAAAGGCTCTATTAATGGTAACTCAACTCGTTTGTTCATTTTCATCACCCAAATACTTGGAAACTAAAACAATAACGTCTTGTACTGTATTAAGTTCAAACGGATTCATATCTGATTCATCAAGCTCTATACCAAACGCTTCCTCAATTTCGATAAGCAGCATAACCATTGCAAGACTATCTAACGCAAGGTCTTCTTGAAGAGAAGCATTATTATCGGTTATTTCCATACCACTAAGCTCAAATAAAATTTCTCTGATTTTTTCTTCTGTGTTCATCTTTTAACACCCTCCTAACTTCATCTTTTACAATTTGGTAACTTTCTTCAATTGGCATTTCGGTAGATATTAGCACCCCGTTATTTGCTTTGCAAATTTCTATATATTCATCGCGGAGCTTATATTGAAGTTCAATATCAATATACCTGTCCTTTTCTTCGGGACGACTGAGAACGCGTTTTATAGCGGTATCTACAGGAACATCAAAAAAGAAAGCTATATCCGGTTTAATTATGGACTCTGAAATTTCATATATCCATCGGTCATCTTTAAACCCTCTTGCCCGAAGATTAGCCAAACACGAATAAAAATATCTGTCGCTTATTACAATATTTCCTTTCTGCATTTGTGGTTCAATTACCTTATTTACGTGTTGAACTCTATCGCTGGCAGCAAGAAGAGAAAGGCTACGATAATCATATTCATCAGCATTCGGATAGTCCATATATGCTCTGAATATATCTGATTGACGAACGCTTGGCGTTGGTTGTTTGGTTATAAATAGACCATAATCATTTTCAAGCTCTGAAATTAAACGCGTTAACATAGTGGTTTTCCCACATCCATCAAGTCCGCAAAAGGTTAATAATAATCCGTTTGTTGTATTTGGTCGCATTTTTAATTTTTTCATTATTTATCCACCTCAATTATCAGACCTCTTCTATCGTTCGAAAACAGTCTTTTTAAGATATTTTTTTCTTTATAAATAAATTCTTTTCTATCCTTGGGAGAAATAACACGGTGGATAAATTGGGGGTCATCTTTTAAGATTTGCTTAGACTTTAGAACTGCAAAATCATTTGCCAAATTAAATAATTTTGAGGTTTGCATTACTGCAAAAGCACAAATTTTTTCCATACCGTTATCCTTTGCACGTTTAAAAATTAAATCAATTTCTTCCATACTGGCATCATTAAGAAGCATATAAATATCACAATACTTATAAAGCGTCATATCACGTTTCATTTCTATCCAAGGCAATGCGGTGGCTTCCTTATATAAATGACTGCACAAATGTATGAAAAAATCATCATTTCGTAATGTGCGAACATATTTATCATTAATTTTATAAAATGTGGCATTATCGAGCATTTTTGTAAGAAACTCAGTGTCACCCGGTTTGTAATCCAAAGAAAAGTTAATATCAATTTCTAAAAATTTCATTGACGGCAAATTAACTTCCTTAATAAACGGAACAGTTTCTCCTCGCATCATTTTGGATTCAATAATTTCTTTGCGTGTTGCAGGTTCAAATTGACCGTTTCGAATATCTCCTTGCCTAAAGCCGGCACGATATAATGCTCTTGATATAGCTGTAACATCCTGTGGGGCCACTAAAATATCAATGTCGTTTGATGTCCTATATGCATTGGGGTATGCAGCGCACAAAAATGCGCCTTTAAGCAATGCATAGTTGCATGTACATTCGCGCAAACATTCTTGAAGATGATTCAAGCATTTAAAATAACTTTGGTTTTTTTCGCTTTGCTGTTCATAGCCCATTTTTAAAGAGTTTCTAAATTCTCGATTTACTTTATTAAGTAAACCGTGCTCTTTTAGAACACCGTAAGCAACACCTTGCATACGGTTAAAAAACAACTGTCCTAAAACAGTTGGTGTTGCAGCATCAAGCAAATCTACATCAAAATGTTTTTGCTTAAAGCTACATAAATTTTTAAATAATTCTTTTTCCTTTTGTGTCATACCAAAAATCCTTTCAACTTTTTTGTTTTGTGTACTGCGAGATAATAGACTTTAACAAAACGCTTTCATCAGTGCTCAGTTCACATATAGCCTTTTCATCTGCTAATTTTGACAATTTATGTAGCACAGCCAATTCTTTTTCAGTCATATACATTCTTGTCATTGTATACTCAGCTGTTACATAAATACCGCCGCCGTATCTACCGCACTGAGTATAAATAGGCTCTGTAATACTAAGCACCTCAATATCTCGCAAAATTGTTCTTGTGGAAACACCGAGTTCTTTTGCTAAATTCAAAACCGTATCGTGTCTTCGTCTGCACAGAATAAGCATTATTTGTGTTCTTCGCTCGGCAGTTCCCATTAAATCTTCCTCCTTTCTGTTGCACAGTTTACAGGTTAAATATGACAACTACTGTCAGGTTTAAAATTAAAAATAAAAAAACCTGCAAATCGATGTTCTGTAAACACAGATTTGCAGGTTCGTTTAAAATACCAATTTATTAAAAACTTAATTTGGATAAAAATTCTACCAATACAATAAATTATTTTTCGCAAAATGTTATTGTATATCCTTTTGGGATATTTGCGTTATTTAGAAAACTCCAATTAGGATATACAATAACTTTAAAATGTGTTTTGGTGGTGGAATAATGGATATAAATTATATTGCAATTGGTAAAAGAATACGACAACTGCGCATTGAACGCGGATGGAGTCAAGCAATATTAGCTGAAAAATCCGGCGTTGAACCCTCTAATATATCCCATATAGAACGTGCCGCAACAAAGTTAAGCTTACCCACACTGGTAAATATATCAAACGCATTGGAAGTAACTCTTGATGAAATTGCGTATGAAAGCTTAATTAAAAACGAACATATTACCAACGATATAATTAACGAATTACTTTCCGATTGTACATCAAAGGAAATTTTTGCTATAATTGAAATACTTAAAACAACAAAAAGTATTTTAAGAAACGACGATGACAAATAATATTTGACATAATTTTTGTTTGTTTTATAATTAAAATGTAATATTTGAATTTATTTAAAACTCACTTCGGTAACGAGGTGAGTTATTAGTATATTTTGGTTAATTAAATTTTGTACCCTGTTTTTACATATAAAGTGTTGTATATATGGAGACAGGGTTTGAAGGGGAATGTTAAAATGCTGGCTCTATATTTAGCATATCTTGATGATGAAAACGATAAGGAACTGTTTGCACATATTTATAATTCATACCGGAAGCAAATGGTTCAAACAGCCTTTTTAATTGTTAATAATAATCATGATGCTGAAGACGTTGTTGAAGAAGTATTTTTACGTATAGCACAAAAATATTTTGATGTTGTGCGAAGCATAAAAGATGAAACCGATTTGCGCAACTATCTACTAAAAGCGGCAAAGAATACTGCTATTAGTAAGTCAAAATCCAAAAAGAAAGAAAACACATCTTTAGATACAGTTATAGAATATAATATGACTGATAATGAAGAATTGTCTGACGATACGTTTGTTGAATTTATATGTAATAAAATTGATCGTGACCAAATAGTAGAGGCCATTAAAAGCTTAAACGAAAAATACCGCGATGTGCTTTATTACCATTTTGTAATGGAACTTACAGTACCGCAAACTGCAAAGCTTCTTGACCAAACAACAAGCACCACAAAAAAGCAATTAGTTCGTGGTAAGAAAATGCTTTTAGACTTACTTGAGATAGAAGGAGTTGAAGATAATGGCAATCAGTAAGGCTCAATTTAAAGAGGCTTTTCGAGAGGTCATATCTTCGGAGTTTTCACATATTCCCAAAAACGAAGACGAAATTGATTTTGTGTTTTCAGAACGCTTTAATAAGCGTATGGCAAAGCTAATCAATTCACAAAAGAAGGCTTATTATAAACTCATAAATACTGCTGCAAAACGTGTAGCAATTATTATTGTATTAATTCTTACAATGTTTACCGCCGCATTTAGCGTAAAAGCCATCCGTGAACCAATTATTAAATTTGTTAAACAAATTTATGAAACGTTTATACACTATTCCGTTGAAGGTGATACTACCGATAAAATAGAAAAAGAATATCCACTTAAATTTGTTCCTGATGGGTTTAATGAAATCAATAAAGTACGAGATAGCTATTTGATAACCACAATTTATGAGAATTCAACGGCAGACCGTATAGTTTTTTCACAAATGACTACTAAAACAAATGCAGGGTATTTTTTGGATAATGAAACTGGAGAAGTTCATTCTGAAGTTGTTAATGGCATTAATGTAGAATGGAAAAAATGGTATGACAATATAACTGTTTTATGGACAAATGAAGGATACGTTTTTTCCATTGAATGCATGGGCAATATAAATTTTGATACGATTAAAGATATGATATGTTCTGTCGAATAAAATAAGCGCGGTGCGTTTTAATAATGCACCGTGCTTATTTTAGTAAGAATCTGTCATTTGACATTCAATTTCATCTGCCGCACCGCCCGAACCGTAAATCTTATAAATTATAGTTACTCGATATGTACCTGATGATGAAAGTTGGTGATTACGTGTGCCTACGTACATATAATCATATATAGTATCAACCCACTGGTCATCAGTTGTACCTATATCTACACGACGCCAAAATAAACCCAAGAACTTCTTTTCAATATAAGTAGTAATAACCGCTTTAGTAGTTACCGAAGAAGAACCGGTATATTTATAATTTATGGTCATTTTTCCACTATCACTTATGCCCATATTTGCAGTAACTGTAGCTACATTATTATAACGTGGAGTAACACCTTCCGCAGCAGAAACAGGGCTTAACGGAACTACAAATAGGCACATAATTAAAAGTGCGCTTATAATTCCTGTTAAACGTTTAGTCATTATTTTTCATCTCCTTTCTTATATTATTAAGGGGGATTTTTAAATCTCCTCAATAGTACAACAAAGTAAAACACTAAACAGGTGACAAAATTCTACAAATTTTGTCACCTGTTTTTATTTTAATAGTGTTGTATATATAAGTAAGGTGAAAAAATATGAATACATAATAAAGGTGTTGATATAAAGGAACTATAGCTTCCTTGTAAAAATTGGCGAGCGCAATACATAAAAAGTTATATGTAATTCAACCCGAATTCTTTGTCAAAAAATGAAATAAAAAATTGTCGAAATATGAAATGCGTTTCGTGGTAGTTTAATTATTTTGATTGTATAATTAGCCCAAGGTGAAGAAATGATTTTAGACGCTGAATTTATTGGCAATAACATTCGGGATATTCGCAAGGCCGCAAATAAATCACAGGAAATGTTCGCTGAACAAATTGAAACCTCTACACGTACGGTGAGCAATATTGAAAACGGTACTGTTATTCCAAGTTTGCAAACAATAGCTAATATTTCTGAGTGTTTTAATAGATCTGTAGATTCTATAATACGAAAGGAAAAATAGCGTATGTCCCAGACATATCGGTTAAGTGAAACATTTTTTAAAGATAAAGACGGTCTGCTTTATAAGCTTTACGGAATAGATGCTGTTGACGAGTCGGGAAAGATTGTGGAATCATTTAAAAACGTCTTTTTTCTGCGCTCACGGGCAGTGAATTTTGTAAACCTATGCAACGAATGTGAACTATCATTAACACATCTGGCAAATGCAATAGATGATGCGCTTTACGAGGAAACGATAACACTTTAAAAAGCAAGAATTTATCACTTAATTATAAATCAACTCAGCATTTACAATTTCGATAGCGCGTTGGCGGATATTGTTCATCCGAGCAACCCATTTAATTGATTATCCGCTTTAAGTTGTTCGGAAATACCCTCGTGTTCAACCATTTGTTCAACAAGCTTTATAAACATTTCGTTGGCTTGTGTGTTGATATCATAAAGATAAGCATTTAATTTACATTCATATTTCAACCGATTGTAAGTGGCTTTGCGGTGTTGTTTTAAGTACTCCAAATGACGCATATCCCATATTCCAATTTCTTTTGTTTCTACCTTGGGTAGTGCTAAACAAGGGATATAATAATCACCGTTTAGTTCGTACCATAAACCGTTGCTCTTGTCGTAAATGTATTGTTCCATAATAAAACCTCCTTGTATTTGGTAATACCATTTTACAAGGAGATTTATTATTTGTCGAATGTGTGAATTCTAATTTCACAAAAATGGGGTGCGTTTTTAGGTGTATTGGGAGCGCACCACACTGGCAGTGTGGGGGTCAGGGGTTCGAATCCCCTAAGCTCCACCAAGTTAAAGGATTGTAGAAATTCAAAATTCTGCAGTCCTTTTATTTTTTTGAACAATAGGGAAGACAGGGACCGTACCCTTGTCTCCCCAGTAAAACAAACCCCCGTGCGAAAGCACGGGGGTTAAACTTTAAGCAATTAATTACTTAATGATTGCGGCAGCAATGTGGTAAACACCGGGGATTTGGAAAGATTTGCCCATGAATGCCATAACGCAAGCAATAATGCCGCAAACGCCGACATAAAGTGGAACGATGAAGGTAATGCTGAGAACAGTACCTGCGATAGCGCAGATGATGATAGAAGCAAGCTCTCTCTTATCTTCAAGATCCAAATTGTCCTTGTCAACAAGCCAAACGATTAATGCAGGGATCCAACTGAGCAACCAGCAAAGACCGAAGGTAATGTTTCTTGAAAGATTACCGTTTAAATACTTCTTTTCCATTTTTACTTCCTCCTTGTAAATTTGTTAACATAATTATACATTATTGTTAATAAAAAATCAATTGTTTTTACTTAAAAAAAGATGCTTCTTCGCCAAAGAAATCCCTTAAAGTACTTAAGTATTTTGTTGGGTCTACGGGGTAAGAAAGGCCGTGACCTGCTTTTTTTACCGTTACAAGCATTTTTTTGCAGTTAGCTGCGTTGAAATTTTGTTCACTCATATAGCAGGGTACAAAATCATCGGCTTCGCCGTGGTAAAATATTATGGGAACGGTTGCATTTTTTACTGCTTCAATAGGCGGGGTTTCCTCCAAATTAAAGTGCCCGTAAAGTCTTGCGCCCAATTTAACAAATGGGTAGGCAAGTGTTGGGGGCAGCTTCATTTGTTTAATTACAATTTTTATAATGTCCTTTGCGCTGGTGTAACCGCAGTCGGCCAAAACGCCGATAACGTTTGTTGGCAGCGGTTTTCCCGCCGCCATTAAAACGGTAGCGGCACCCATTGAAATGCCGGTTAAAATTATTTTTACATCAGGGCCAAAATGCTTTATTGCAAAGTCGGTCCACATAAGGCAGTCACGGTGTTCGTTTACACCAAACGAAATAACATTGCCTTCACTTTTGCCACTGGCACGCTGTTCTACAATTAAGGCGCTGCGGCCCAGCTTAAAGCAACGCTGTACCCCGCCTGATAAATCTCTTTCAGGACAGCCGCGGTAGCCGTGAAACATAATTTCCATCGGCGCGTCGGGGGCATATTCGTAAAATTTGCCGTAAAGCTTTAAGCCGTCAAAGGATGTAATGCAAAGCTCCTCGTGGGGAAGTCTACGGGTTTCAAAGGTCCATTTTTCAATTTTTTCGCGAAACTGCTCATAAATTTCGCCTTCGGGCATTTCAATGTGGTTTTCATCCTCGTTTGGTTTGCGGTCAGGCTCGTAAAAGGCCATTTTAAAGCATATGTAAGCGATAATCAGTACCGTCGCAACAAGCAAAGCCAAAATAAGCAAGGGTATCCATAAATATTCCATTTTTATCACCAAATATATTTTATCACCATTTAAAAATCTTTCAACCGTTTTTGGCAAAAATGGTTTTTTGATTCTTTATATATTATAAAGCAAAATCGTGTCGCGTAGTGAAAAACTTAAAAAATAATTTAAAAGCGACCTTTTAAGGCCGCCTTTTGATTTGGGGATAAATTATAGTTATTTCTTATTTATGTGCTCTTGGATATGGCTTTTTCTCATCAGTAAGCCCTGCTAAATAATCCATACTTGTATTAAGGGCAATTGCTACCTTGCGGCATTGTTCAAAGGTTAAATATCTTTTACCGTTTTCAATTTTTGAATAATCACTTTGGTCAATACCTGTTAAATGCTGCATTTTAATTTGTGTATATCCACGTTCAATTCTTAATTCTTTAATTCTATTCATAATACCACCCAATAATATTATGGCGAATTGACCTATTGAAATTAGGGTTAAATTGACCTATAATTGATTGCGGAGGCGATAATATGAACGAAGTTAATAAACGAGTACATAAAATAAGAAAACAAGCACTTATTCGCAAAAGGAACGTGAAGGAAAATTCAGCGGTGAGGAATTAGTTATACTTGCTGATTTTTTAAAAACAAATAATTTCAAATTATAGTTTATCGGGATAATGTGATAGCACAAACCACATTAAGAATTCGTAGGGGCAAGCGGTCTCACGCTGCGGCTTTCGGTCCCGCCACGGCTCTGACAGTCCACTGGACTGTCATTCACTTCCGTGTCGCACGCTTTGCTACCTCGATTGCCCGTTAAAACTTGACTTTATTTGCGGACAGTCCGGGAGGCCTGTCCCTACAAAATATCAATATAGTCTATTGTCTGGCGGGCGATCAACAATCGCCCCTACGAATATACATTCTAATTTGCAAAATAATTACGAATTACGCATTCTGAATTACGAATTTCGCCTCACCGCTAAACCCCAATTTGTATTTGTTTTTATTGCGAAATTCGACATTTTGTGATAATTTATAAATAAGCGACAATGCTTAAAAATTTTTAAGGGAGATTTTGTAATGAACGAAAAACTTCAACAAGTAGTAAAAACCTTATCTGAAAGAGAAAAATTGCAGCTATTATTTGGCTAATTATTGGTATTTGCCAGTGCTGCTCGGGTGTACTTATTATTGCAGGCGGCTGGAACATTTATGCAGCTATTACCCGTTTTAAGCAGTCAAAAGCAGTTCTCACCCCTTGGGTAGGCATTGTAAATAATTACGATAAATGGATGAACAGCATCATCATCGGCCTTGTTATTAACCTTATTGTAGGCGGTGTTATCGGTGTTGCAGGCAGCCTTTACGATATGTTTGCGGTTCGTTCTTATGTTTTAGATAACAAGGCAGTTTTTGAAGAAGCCGGTCTTTAATACATATTTATAAAAAAGTAAAACCTGTTTGGGAATACCCAAACAGGTTTTACTTTTTTAGTTTGCTTTTTCCATTTCGTTTTGTAAAAATTTATTTGGCGAAATACCGCAAAGCTTTTTAAAGGTTTTGCTAAAGTGATAAATGTCTGAAAAACGAAGCTCCTCGGCAATTTCGCCAATGGTGTAATGCTCGTCCGAAAGCAGTAGCTGCTTAGCCTTTTCAATGCGGTGCCTTTGACGGAAGTTCATTGGGCTTTCACCGCTGTATTCCTGGAAAAGCCGCCTGAAATAGCATTCGCTAACGCCGCATTGCTCGGCAATTTCGGCTATTGATAAATCACTATCCTGCTCTAAAAGCTCAATTCCCCTTCTTATGCAGGAAAACTTTTTGCGTGTGGTGCGGCGTTTTTGTTTTTGACAAACCGTTGCCATTAGCCGATAAATTATTGATATAACCTCGGGCATACAAACAATGTTTTTGCGAAATTCCTCACACAGTATATCAAGACTGGCGGCAAGGGCGGGGTCAACATTTTTAATGCAAATTATCGGCTTTAAAACGGGGGCAATTTCTTCACCCTCGGCATCGGTCATTTGAAAGTGCACAACCACCGTGTCCTCTTTATCAAAATTCGTGCCGTGAAATTCAACCTTATATTCAATTCCCTTTGCCATATATGCCATTTGGTTTTGTTCGGCCTCCAGAACTGTGCCGTCCTTTGAGGTAATGGTAGCACTGCAGTTTTTAAACCACAAAAGCGTGTGCGATATTTTAGGCTTTCCCAAAGCGGAATAAAGGTTGCCCCTTGGTGCCCAGTATTGCGTTTTGGCAATTGGCTGTGTTATATAAAATTCGGTATTGTAAAGCTTTTCAAAGGAAATAACCTTCATTTAATTTGCACCCCTTTTGCATTTGTTAAAATCATTATATCATATAATTACGAATTTTGTATCGTTTTTTGCAAAAAAATGCATTTTTTATATATACCGTTATTTCACCCGATTAAATTTAAATATTGCGGTAAAGTTGTCTTTGTGTTAAAATAAATTTAAGTAAGAGGATGTTTTAAGGGGAAGGCTTATGAAAACAACGGTTAAAAAGAAAAGCTACAGCTATGCGCTTTCAAGGGTTAGTCAGGACCATAAAAAGCCTATAAAGCCATTTTTTATAATGCAAACACTTATCAGGGTTTTGTCATTCTTTACGCTTTTACCGCTTGGCTTTAAATCTAAAAAAATTGGCATGGAAAAGGTGGCTAAAAATCAACCTTGCCTTTACCTTATGAATCATTCCGCATTTGTGGATTTGCAAATTGCTTCCAAGCTTTTATGGCCTAAAAGGTACAGCATTATTATGACGTCCGACGGCTTTGTAGGCAAAAATTTGCTTATGAAAACCATTGGTTGTATACCCACCCAAAAATTTGTAAGTGACAGTGTTTTGGTGCGTGATATATTCCATGCCGTTAAAAAGAACAACACCTCGGTGTTGTTGTATCCCGAAGCCAGCTACAGCTTTGACGGCACGGCAACTACCCTGCCCGAAAGCCTTGGTAAGCTTATCAAAAAGCTTGGTGTTTCGGTCGTTACAATTATCACCAAGGGCGCGTTTGCGCATCAGCCGCTTTACAACAACCTTAAAAAACGCAAGGTTAAAATTTCGGCCGAAATGGAATGCGTTTTGACTAATGAACAAATCGAAAATTTGTCGTTTGATAAAATCAACCAAATTATTGGCGAAAAATTCAAGTTTGACAATTTCCGTTGGCAGCAACAAAATAAAATTGAAATTAAAGAAAAATTCAGGGCGGATTATTTGCACCGCGTTTTATATAAATGCCCGCACTGCAGTGTCGAGGGGGAAACGGTTGGCGAAGGTACAACCCTTACCTGTAAGGCCTGCGGCAAGGTGTGGGAGCTTACCGAATACGGCTTTATGAGGGCGCAAAACGGCGAAACCGAATTTGACCACATTCCCGACTGGTACAACTACGAAAGGCAAGAGGTAAGAAGGGAACTGCTTGAGGGTAAATATTTGCTTGACTGTGATGTGGATATTTATATGCTGACCGATATGAAGGCAATTTATAATGTCGGTAGCGGTCATCTTATTCATAATAATAACGGCTTTACTTTAACAGGCTGTGACGGTCAGATAAATTATACCCAAGCACCCGAACTGTCTTACAGCCTTTATTCCGACTATTATTGGTACGAAATTGGCGATATGGTTTGCATCGGCAGCGGTAAGGTGCTTTATTACTGCTTCCCTAAGGATAAATCGGTAAGTGTTGCAAAGGTGCGGCTTGCCGCGGAAGAGCTTTATAAAATTGTTATGAAAAAGTAAATTGGGGTTTATGGGGCCGAAGGCCCATCGATATAAATCCCTTTCGGGATTTTCGATATGTCACAAATAACTCGATATGCTTTTGATGCAGTGTGTAAGAACAAACTGCATCAAAACCTCGATATGTTCTGCGGAACAAGAAGGGATTTATATCATATCGAGTTTGTGTAACAAACATATCGATTTTGCTATAAAGCAAAAATATCGAATTGCGTAGCAATATATCGACATAAATAATGCGTAATTCGTAATTATACAACAATTTCATTGCATATTCGTAGGGGCGATTCACGAATCGCCCGACTGTGCATAGATGTAATTTACGGACAATTCGTGAATTGTCCCTACGATGTGCCCCAAATTTAACTAAGCGATAAACTATAATTTGAAATGATAAAAACCGAGGTCACGGATTCGTGACCTCGGTTAAATTTTACAACATTATTGTCCTAAAAGACCTGCGCCTATAATACCTGCATCGTTGCCAAGCTCGGCAATTTTAATTTCGGTAAATTTGGTGCGTTGGCTGTGGCCATATTCCTGACCTCTTGAAAGCTCACATAAGGGCTTTAACAAATAATCGCCTTCGCCGCAAACACCGCCGCCAATGCAAAGCACGTCAGGCTGGAATATGTTAATCATATTTGCAATGCCACAAGCAAGGTAATAAATATATTCATCTACAACCTCTTTACCTGCCTTGTCGCCCTTTTTAGCGGCATCAAAGGCGGTGCGACCGCTAATATTTTCAAGGTCACCTTCAATCATTTCCCACATAATTGTGTCCTTGGTGGCCTCAAGCTTTTCCTTAGTCATATTTTTAAGACCCGTAGCCGAGCTATAGGCTTCCCAACAGCCCTGACGGCCGCAGCTGCATGTTTTACCGTCGGTTTTAATAACAATGTGGCCAAGCTCGCCACCGGCATAGTTAAAGCCCGAATAAAGCTTGCGGTTAATAACAATACCGCCGCCAACGCCTGTGCCAAGGGTAATCATAATAACATTATCCTTACCTTTGCCTGCGCCCATAAGTGCTTCGCCAAGTGCTGCAGCATTAGCGTCGTTTTCAACTAAAACCTTCTTTACACCTGTGCGGGCCGAAAGCTCATCCGTAATGGGATAATTTCGCATTTTAACATTGTTGGAATAAGCAACCATACCCTTTGGCGGTTCAACCGAGCCGGGTGTTGCAATACCGATGTAGGCAATATCATCGGCGGTTAAGCCGTTGTTTTTAATAAGGGTGTTGCAAAGGGCACCCATATCATCCATAATTTCGCTTATATCACGTTCGGTTCTGGTGGGGCATTTTTCCTTTGCTATAATTTTAAAGTCCTTATCCAAAAGACCAACAGCAATATTTGTGCCGCCTAAATCTACGCCGATGTAATACATAAAAATCACTCACCTTTTCAGAATACATTTTATTATACCAAACAAGCGTATAAAAGTAAATAAAATATTGAATTATATATAAAATTTCACGATATTCCTATTGTAATGATGTGTTAAGGTGTTATACTTAAAGTGAATACAAGATAAATAGGAGGTATGCGCGTTTATGAAATACATTAAAAACGGAAAAGCCATATTGCCTGATTCTATTTTGGAAAATATGGTTTTGGCTTATGATGAAAAAATTTGCGGCTTTACAACTGTGGATGAAATTCCCGCAAACGCCGAGGTAATTGATGCTAACGGCGGCTATGTTGCGCCGGGTCTTGTGGATATTCATATTCACGGTTATTTGGGTGAGGACACCTCTGACGGTAAGGCCGACGGTATTTTCAAAATGGCAAACGGTGTTATCAAAAACGGCGTCACCTCGTTTTGCCCTACAACTATGACAGTTTCAATGGACGAAATTAACACAGCTTTAAATGTTGTTCGTTCACTTAAAGAAAAAAGCAAGTCTTGGGAAGGCGCTGAAATTTTAGGCGTAAACCTTGAAGGCCCCTTTATTAATCCTAATAAGAAGGGTGCGCAGGCAGGCGAGCATATCAAAGCGCCTGATGCCAAGTTTATTATTGACAATGCCGACATTATTTCGGTTGCAACAATGGCGCCCGAAATGGAAAACGGTTGTCAGGCTATTAAAGAAATTCGTGAAAAGTGCAGTGTTGCAGTTTCTATCGGTCATAGTGACGCTACCTTTGAACAGGCTATGGCAGGAATAGAGGCGGGCGCTACACACATTACCCACCTTTTCAACGCTCAAACACCTTTGCACCACCGTAACCCCGGTGTTGTAGGCGCAGGCCTTTTGGAAAACGTTACTACCGAGCTTATTGCCGACACCTTCCATGTACATAGGGGCCTTTTCGAGCTTATTGCGCGCATTAAGGGTGATAATTTGGTGCTTATTACCGATTGTACCAGGGCGGGCGGTATGCCTGACGGCGAATACACTCTTGGCGGTCAGCCCATTATTGTTAAGGGTATTCAGTGCCTTTTGGAAGACGGCACAATTGCAGGCAGTGTTTTAAAGCTTAATAACGCTGTTAAGAATGTAAGGGATAATACCGACCTTCCCTTCTG
>SVPL01000032.1 GCA_015065925.1 Oscillospiraceae bacterium | reverse complement strand
TACACTCGCTAAAGATAGCTCGCTTCACAGCAAGCGTCAGGCTATGGCCTTTATTACTAAGGAGGATGTTGTAAAGAAACTTTACGAAGAAATCGCTCCTAAGTATCAAGATGTAAACGGTGGTTATTGCCGTATTATTAAAACAGGCCCCCGCCGCGGTGACGCCGCTGAGATGGCTATCATCGAGTTAATCTAATCGTTATTAACGATTAAAAGATTTAATAATCTTAAAAGCACCTATGCATTTCGCTTAGGTGCTTTTTTTAGTACAAAAAAATTTTCGAATAAAAGGGAATAATAAAAAGGTCAAAAAGTTATGTGAAATTTTACACACTTTTTTGCCTTGTTATTTTATGAAGTCTATGTTAAAATAGCAACAAAGGAAGTGGTTGCTTTGAAATTTGAAAAAATTTTTGCAGGACAGCACAAAAACGAAGGTTATAACGCCCTTTGGAATATGGTTAAGGATGAGCTTCCCGATGAAAGCCATACCAAAATAATTCGTCGTCGTTTGCAGGGCGAATTTGCCGACCTTTGTACCGATAATTATTACATAGCATATGAGGATGATGTGTGTTATTCCCGACTTTGGACGGGTTGGGGAAAGCATAAGGATGCAATCGGTAATTTCGGACATTTTCTAACACTCCCCGAAAAAAGAGGTCAAGGCTTGGGCAGAGAGGTTATAAAAAAATGGACTGCCGATATAAAAAGCCGCGGTGATGCACCCTTGGCACTGTTTTGTACGGCTACTGCCGAAATAACCGAAATTTACCGCCCCTTAGGGTTCCGTGAAATAACGCCCGAGGCAAAGGGTGGATTTTTGTACTGCCCCCTTGGTAATTCCCCCGAAACCTTCAAAGAATTTTGCGATGATTATTTTGTGTCGGGTAAGGAAATATACCAAAAACCTGCCAGTATGGAATACCGTCACGAGTTGGATTGCCTTTTAAGATTTGCCTTTTTTGCGTTAAAAGAGGAATTTACAATGGGCGGAAGCTTTTATGTAGAAGATTATTTTGTAAAATGCCCCGAAAAACTCTCTATTTTCTTTGATGAAAGAAACCATGTTGTTGGTTGGGGATATGAGGATAATTTTAAAATCCACCCCGCCTATAGAGATTGCAAAATCATTAAAAGATACTAAAAAACTGCGATAAAGTCGAAAAAGCTTCGATTTTATCGCAGTTTTAATATAAGAAATGTGCCCAATAAATTATTTTCTTGATTTTTGTTTTGAAAGATAATATAATATTAGTAGAGATAAATTTGGAGGTGGAAATAATGTGCAATAAGTCAACACTTGATATTCTGCTTAATGAAGCAAAAAATGAGTTGCTGTTATTATTCGGTAACAGGTTAATCAATGTGGTTCTATACGGCTCTTACGCTCGTGGTGATTTTGATAGTGAATCAGATATTGATGTTATGGCATTGGTTGATATGAGTAAAAATGAACTTCAAAAATATCGCAGAACCGTATCAGCCCTTGCTAACGAAATTGACTTAAAGTACAATGTTCTGCTTTCAATTAAACTTCAAGATAATGAATCTTTTTCAAAGTATCAAAAAGCATTACCGTTTTATCAAAACATAATTAAAGAAGGTGTTACCGTTGGTTTATAGCAAAGAGGTTATAGAGTTATCTCTTTATCGTTTGGAAAAGGCTAAAAAAGATTTAGAGGATGCGCAAAAGACACTTGAACTCGAAATGTACGATACAGCGGCTAATCGCTCATATTATGCAATATTTCATTCAGCCCGCGCAATATTGGCGCTTGATGGATTAGATTATAAAAAACATTCAGGTGTTATAAGTAGGTTTCAACAGGATTATATTAAAACGGAAATCTTTGATAAAAATATGTCCAATATTATTAAAAGCGCCTTTGATATGAGAACAGAAAGTGACTATGAGGATTTTTATGTAATATCTAAAGCAGATGTAATCATTCAGGTTTCAGAAGCAGAAGAATTTGTTACTACCATTGACTCTTATATCAAATCGAAAATATAAAATCATTAAAAGATATTAAAAAACTGCGATAAGGTCGAAAACAAACTCGACTTTATCGCAGTTTCTTTAATTAAAATTCTTCTAACTGGCTAAATTCCTTAAGCACTAAATTTTCGTTTTTATCAAGCGCCCAATTAATTTCATATTCTGCATTAAATAGCAGTAAATCTCTGCCCTTTCTATCCACAACATGCTTGGTGGTAGACATTAAGTTAAGCTCATTAAAATCTCCACCGTCGGTAATTTCAGCAAATCGAACCAGAGAAAGGGGAGTATCAATTCTATTATATTTTACTCCGTATTCGGACTCCATACGGAACTGAAGCACATCAAATTGAAGGGTACCAACAACTCCAACATAAACCCTTTCCATACCCGAATTGGGAATAAAGAACATCTGAATTGCACCTTCCTGTGCAATCTGTGTAATACCCTTGTCAAACTGTTTGCGCTTTAGGGAGTCAATCTGCTCAACAATTGCAAAATGCTCGGGAGCGAAGGTGGGTATACCCGCATATTCAACCTTCATTCCGTTTTCACAAATTGTATCACCAATGGAGAAAATACCGGGGTCAAAAACGCCTATAATATCGCCTGCGTAGGCTACATCTATAACCTCTCTTTCCTGAGCCATCATCTGTTGAGGACGGGAAAGCTTAATAGACTTTTTGCCTTGAACATGGTAGTATTCCTTAGAACGCTCAAATTTACCCGAGCAAATTCGCATAAATGCAATTCTGTCACGGTGAGCCTTATTCATATTTGCTTGGATTTTAAATACAAATGCAGAGAATTTTTCCTCGGTGGGGGGAATCAAATCCTCCCCTGAACGATGGGGGAGTGGCTCGGTGGTCATCTCTAAAAAGTTCTCTAAAAACGGCTCGATACCAAAGTTGTTAAGAGCAGAACCGAAAAATACGGGGGAGAGCTTACCTGTGCGAACCAAATCTAAGTCAAATTCATAGCCCGCGCCGTCAACAAGCTCTAATTCATCCTGTAAATCACGACGGGAGTATTCGCCTATAAGACTGTCTAATTTTTCGGTGTCGTTAATGTCACATTCAATGGCTTCAATACGGGTTCCGCCTGCGTGGGAGTCGGCAAAGGTTAAAATTCTGCGCTTTTCACGGTCAAAAACGCCCTTGAAATTAACACCGCAACCAATAGGCCAGTTCATAGGATAGGTACCAATACCAAATTCACTTTCAAGCTCATCCAAAAGCTCAAAGGAGTCTCTGGCTTCGCGGTCCATTTTGTTTATAAAGGTGAAAATTGGAATATGACGCATTGCGCAAACCTTAAAAAGCTTTCTGGTCTGCGGCTCAATACCCTTTGCGGCGTCAATAACCATTACAACGCTGTCGGCGGCGGTGAGGGTACGGTAGGTATCCTCCGAGAAATCTTGGTGACCTGGGGTATCAAGAATGTTAATGCAGTAACCGTTATATTCAAACTGCATTACAGATGAAGTTATGGAAATACCTCTTTTTTTCTCAATTTCCATCCAGTCTGAAACGGCGTGTTTGTCGTTTTGCTTGCCCTTAATTGAACCCGCCGACTGAATTGCTCTTCCGTAAAGGAGTAATTTTTCGGTAAGGGTTGTTTTACCTGCGTCGGGGTGGGAAATGATGGCAAAGGTGCGTCTTCTGGAAATTTCGTTTTTAATATCAGACATAACTATCTCCTAATTTCAAAAAATCATTAACCTATTTATTATAACACAAAAAAGCATAAATATAAAGGGTAATCTTCAAAAAAATTACCCTTTTGTGAAAAATTAAGTAATTATCGAAACCTTTTTCTAAAATCCTTTGGAGTTGTGCCGTAGCGTTTGTAAAATATCTTTCTAAAATGAGTGGTAGATTCAAAACCAACCTTGTGTGATATTTCTTCTATGGAAAGGTCGGTGGATTTTAAAAGCTGTTCAGCTTTTAAAGCTTGCAGCTTTGTTTTTGTTTGTATAGGTGTAGTTCCCGTTATTTTTTTAAATGTGGCATAGAAATGAGATTCACTCATATTACAAAGTTTTGCAAGTTCGGGTATAGAATAAATATCGTTGTTATTCATATAATCCAGCGCAATCTGAATTTTAGCAAAATGCTTTTCAGTTTGTTTTCGCATATCCTTTTGAAGTTCGTTTAAAAAATGATAAAAGGTGTATATAAACACGCAATCTACGGTTTTTGATGTTAGGGGAACTTCGTGCAGATATTTAAGTTGTTTTGAATTCAGGGTTAAAATTTGCACCGGATAATCATAGGTATAAACATTTGGAAAATGCCTGAATATAAGACCTCTGCCAAAAAAATCGGGTTCTGAATGGAAGATTATTTTACATTTGGTTTCGGGCGGAATGTAAATAATATCACCTGAAAAAGCGGTTAAAGTAAGGGTATTGGTTTTTACTTCTGCATACCCGTTTTCAATATAATAAAGCTCATAAGATCTTCGCGGTTTTTCGGAAAAATCGAAAGCATACTCTTTATCCACTAATTTGAAATCATAAAAATTAAATGCCATTTTGTCCAGAACTATTTCTTCCAAACTAATCACTCCTTAAAAAAAGTAGAGAATAAAGCTTTTTTATCATAGAATAACATATTGTATTGCTTTTGTCAATGGTGTATTATTATGATATAAAATGAGTTATGTGTATTAAAAAACGGATAACTTGAATGAAATTTATGGTAAATAAGTATAAATTTTATAAAAAATTGTATTTTTTAAATTGATTTTTAAAAAATGGAAAATTTGTGTAGAATTGAGATAAAAGGGGATGGTTGTTAAATGAAACTCAATTTGCAAAAGTTTTTTTCATTACTTTTGATTGTTATTATGATTTTTTCGGTTGTTGGGTGTAGGAAAAATGAAGATAATAAAGATAATTTATCCTCCGAAAGCACACCGCAGAGTGAGTTGGTGAGCAGTGAGGAGCAAACAACTTCTGAAGAAAATGACGAGTTTGACGATAGTGATTTTGAAGAAGATGTTTTTGAAGATGTGTGGGTGGACGAAGAAGAAAACACTTTCGACATAAATTTAATTACAATTGATAATGCATCTTCTCCCATTCATAAAAACTTTTTAGGCATTAACGGACTTTATAATTGTTTCCCCTATATGGAGCGTACCGAAGGCAGAACCTACACTGAAAAGCAAGCCCAAAGGGAAATGGAGCTTGTAAAGAAAATGGATGTGAAAATGGTTCGCAGTTTTTATAGTAGCCTATATTCATATGATGAAGAAAAGGGGCTCTACAATTGGGAAAGTGCTGATATGAAGGCAGTTTATCGCTTTATGAAGGAGCTACAAGAGGCTGATATTGAAATTGGTCTTAATGCAGGTTGGCAGCTTGTAACAAAATCGAGCGCTCAACTTGACCCATACGCAGGAATAATTGTAAAAGACGATTTGCAAAAAACTGCTGAGAATTATGCCGAGTGGATGAAAAACTCCCTTTTACAGTTCAGAGCCCACGGAATTAATAATGTAACAAGTTTGTTTTTGTTCACTGAGCCGGGTGGATTTAACTCCTTAAAAAACAAAGATCCCGATCAGTTTAGCAGTGTAAGTGTAAAAGAAATTGAAGATCCAAACTTTGAGCTTTGGCTTACCCTTGTTAAGGCATTGGATTCAGAACTTAAATCCGAAGGAATTCGAAAGGACTACCTTTTTGTAGGCCCTAACGAAGCACATACATATGAATCTTGGGTAGACGGCACATACTATCTGCCAATGTTCTATCAAGCCCTTACTGAGGCTAATGATTATATCGATGTTTTCTCACATCATAATTATCTGCCAATAGGGGATATAACGACTGATGTTGCCGCCGAACAGGTTGAGCTTTATTGGCGTGAACGAGCCGACCTTACAAAGGAGCTAACCGGCAAAAGATTTTGGATAGATGAGTTTAATGTTCGAGCAAAAGCGTCTGATTCCGCAGGCGGTATTTCAATGGATGATCCTTGGGAGGCTATGCAGGTGGCAATAATAACTGCTCGAAGTATGAATATCGGCGTACAAAATCTTTTCCTTTGGTCGCTTGCCAGTCAAAACTGGAATGGTAACGGCTCCTCTGCCGACCATTGGGTAAACGGTGTACATTGCACAGGACTTATTCCATCTCTTTATCTTTCTGCAACGCCTCACGAATCCTATTATGGTGTATCACTTTTAAATCGTTATTTCGGTGACGGTGATGTTTACTCGGTTGATGAGGGTTGGATGCATTCGGCTTGTCAAAAGGATAAAGACGGTAATTGGTCTATTGTTGTGGTTAATACCGATACCGAAGAAGCAAACTTTAAAGTAGATTTTACTAAGCAAATAGGTAATAAAACCTTTTACAGATATGTTTATAATACGGTAACTCAAACCAAAACCGAAAATGCAGTTCCAATTGGAGCCGACCTTGCAATAAAAACAACAGACAGTTATTTTTATGACACTATTCCCCCTGCAAGCTTTGCGGTTTATACCACCAAAAAACCTGAGTAAGGTTTTATATATAAAAACAGAAAGGATTTAGTGGAGATTATGAAAAAATTATTAGCTTTGTTACTTTCGGTTGTTTTACTAATTTGTTCGGTAAACGGAACCTTTACCGTTTTTGCCGAAACTATTGATGCTACTGAGCATTTTGAAAACACCGACAATTGGCACTTGGAAAAAATTGCAAGCAATGTTGTTAATCTTGGTGAAGGTGTACCCTCCGGTTGGTCAAGCTGGGCAACCGTTACTGCCGATACAACCAATGTTTATGGCGAAGGCAGTACAGCATCTATTGCCGTTTCTTGTAACTATCACGCAGGTTGGCTTGATTTTCCCGATTTAAAAGCCAACAGAAATTACACCCTTACATTTAATTATAAAGCACCTAACGGACTTTCAGGTTCGGGTTCAACAGCATATGCATTCCAGTCTATTGGTATTTATTCTCCCACGGTAGGCGGAGAGTCTGCTGATGTTAAAATTACAGGTTCGGGTGATGTTGCAGGAAACAATGGATTCTTTGTAAGAAAAAGTTATACCGGACAAAGCTCCTTTACTTCTGTTGATGGTACTGTAGCTAATGCAGTAGCAGGTACAACTTCACATGTTGCAAACAGCTATGATGATTGGCATACTATGACTCTTACCTTTAATTCAGGAAATCTTAACGATTTTATTATGCTTTTCACATTCGGCTCTGCTACTCCTGTTTATATGGATAACTTCTCCCTTGTTGCTGAGGATTATTTTGAAACCGAGTCCAACTGGCGTGTAGATGCTTATACAAATGCTCCTGCAACTGCAACCATCGGCTACAAGGATGCTTTTGCCAATGCAAAGGTAACCCGTTCTACCGCCTTTGCCGCAGAGGGCAGAGAGGTGGCTATGAAGGTATACACTCCTTCTCAGTTCACTTCCATTATGCTTCCCGATATCAAGGAAGATACAAATTACACCCTTTCTTTTGAGTATTATGCAGACATAATAAGCGGAAATCAGATTTTTGAGCGTATTGGTATCTATGCTCCCGACGTAGAGGGCGCAAACTTTGCATACCAAAACAAAGGATTTATATTTGATATTCTTTCAAGCGGCGGTTATAAAACCGACGATTTTGAAAACTATGAACCAACCACACAAAACACTATCGTTACCGAAGCTAAAAAATGGCACACCGTAACAATTACCTTCAATTCAGGAAAACTTGGCAGACTTGCACTTTTCTTTGTTTCAAAAGTAGATACAAACAACGTTGCCTATATTGATAACGTTTCTCTTGTTGCTGATGAAGTTCCCAACCATTTTGAAACTCTTAGCAACTGGCAATTAGAAAAAATTACAAGTAACGTAGTTAACATTGGTACAGGCGTACCTTCTAACTGGTCAAGTTGGGCAAAGGTTGTTGCAAACAAAAATTACAAATACGGTGAGGGTAGCACCTCCTCTGTTTCGGTTTCCTGTAACTATCACGCAGGTTGGCTTGATTTACCCGACCTTGAAAAGGATACTGACTACACCTTAACCTTTAATTATACCGCACCTAACGGACTTGAAGGTAATACACTTAAATCTGCATTTGGTTCTATTGGTATTTATTCTCCCACAGTGGGCGGAAATGCCGCTAACGTTGCGCTTTCAGGCGAAACATTTAACCCTGTTGACGGTTTCTTTGTAAGAAAAAGCACAACCAAACAAAGCAGTTATGTATCCGTTGACGGTACTGCCGCTAATGCCATACAGTCCAACAACAGCGTTCATGTTGCAAACGAAAATGACGTTTGGCATACAATGACTTTAGAGTTTAACTCAAATGAGTATAACGATTTCATTATGCTCTTTACCTTTAATTCCGTTACCCCTGTTTATATGGATAATTTCACCCTTACTGCAAAGGAAAAACCCGACCACTTTGAAACAGAGGCTAATTGGAGAGTAGATGCTTATACAAGCGACCCCGCAAACGCTACTATTGGTTATAAGGATGCTTTTGCAAACGCTAAAGTAACCCGTACCGATGCTTTTGCCGCAGAGGGTAGAGACGTAGCTATGAAGGTGTTTACTCCTTCTCAGTTCACCTCCATTATGCTCCCCGAATTAGAGGCAAATTACGATTACACACTTTCCTTCAGCTATATGGCAGACAACATCACCTCAGGTGCGGTGTTCCAGCGTCTTGGCATCTATGCCCCTGACGTAGAGGGTGCAAACTTCCAGTATCAAAACAAAGGCTTTATATTTGATATTCTTACAAGCGGTGGTTATACAACCAACGATTTTGAAAATTACTTTGGTACTTCTCAGAATACCGCCGCAACCGAAGCAAATAAATGGTATGATATTACCATCAACTTTAATTCTGGTGATTTAGGCAGACTTGCACTAGTATTTGTTTCTGCTGTTGATACCGAGCATTTTGCGTACGTTGATGATTTTGTTCTTACTAAAGGTGAGTTTGATATTACAAGTTCAGAAAATTTCATAACGGGCAAAGAACTCATAGAAAATAAGCTTACAGCCACTCAAGGTGTTGTAGATATTTCTAAAACTTCCGCAGTTTTAGAGTATTCAGCTACGGGTCTTGAATTTATCGCAAACTGCGAAGGTGCGGTAAAAATGAGTGTTTCACCTATAATTACCAATGAGGATTTAAGATTGGCTTTGCATATTAATGGTGAAAGACAAGATGATATTATATTAACTAATTCTACAACTCAAGTTGTTTTAGCCGACAACCTGGAAAAGGGTGAGTATACTTTTAAAATCGAAAAGATGGGCGAGGCTCAGATAGGTAGAATTTTAATTAATGGTATTGTTGTGGAGGGAGAAATTAAAACGCCTGCCGCCCAGCCTGAAAAATACATTGATTTTTATGGTGATTCTATTACCGCGGGTTGGGGTACTTCCTATTATTCGGGAAATCCTACAAATCCATTTCAATATATGGACGGTTCAGTAACATACGCTGCAGTAGCTTCGAAAATCCTTGGTGCAGATTTTAGTGCATTTGGTTATTCGGGATGGGGTATCACTGTTAGCGGTGCTAATGATGGTAAAGGCGATAAAAATATGACCACAATTTATCCTGATTTGCCCAAAAATACCGATGCTGATTATGTTGTAATCAATCTCGGTACTAATGATGCAAGTAAATATGTTTCCGCAGGTCTTACCGAACAACAGGTTAAGGATGCATATCTTGATTTTGCTAAAAACATCCGTAAGGATTACGGAGCAGATACCACCATTATTTTTGCTTATGGTATGATGACCGATAAGGCTAATGGATTTATAGATTATGCTGTAAGCGGAATGAAGGCTTTAGGTGATACCAATATTTATTCAGTAGAGCTTCCCAAAGGAACTTCCGGTGGAGCTGGCCATCCCAATGCTGTTGAGCAAGCCGCCGCAGGCGAGGCTTTAGCTGATTTCATCAAAGAAATCTCAAAAAAAATTAGCAACGTTATAGGTTTCAAGGGTAATTCAATCCGCAAACAGACCGAAGAATTGCCACAGGGACTTCGCTTTAAATTCTTTATGGATAAGGATTATAAAACCCTTTATTCCAAGCAGGGATATACCGCAGTCGAAATCGGTGTTCTTGCATTGCCCGAAGCTTATATAGGCGATAATGAACTTTTAATTGGCGGAGTTTACACCTACAATCAAAAGGAGTATACCCCTGTAACAGGGCTTGTAACCGAGGATAATCTTCAGTATGATGAAAATGATGCAGATAACGTTTACTTCACCGCCGCCCTTGTTAACATAGGCAAAAAGGGAACAAGCAAAATAGATTACTCAGCATATTCCAGAAATATGGTGGTAAGAGCATACACCGTTTATGAAGATGAAAACGGCAATCGCATCACAGTTTATACCGAACAACAAAAGGCATCAGTATTTGAAGTTGTTTATGCAATTTTAGAGGATCCCCAAAGCGATTCCGATAAAGAAGCCGCTGAAGCCGCAATTGCAAATTGCTTAGATGAATATGAGGCTTGGGTTGCTAAAAATCATCCCGCTTAATCTAAAAAGGAATGAAGGTTACAATGAAACGAATTTTGGCAATCGGTTTGGTACTGCTTACCGTAATAAGCAGTACCACCTGCCTGTTTTTTCAATCGGTTAATGCTAATCAAAACTCAACGGATGTTACAGCACATTTTGAAAATACCGATAACTGGCATTTGGAAAAAATTTCAAGCGGTAAGGTAGCACTTGGTACAGGTGTGCCCTCAAGCTGGTCAAGTTGGGCAAATATAAAAAATGATAGCGCAAAAGTTTATAATACTGAAAGCGAAAAATCAGTAAAGGTTTCCTGTAATTATCACTCAGGATGGGTGGATTTACCCGATTTGGAAGCAAACAGTGAATATACTCTGAATTTTTGGTATTCTGCACCGAATGGTTATTCGGGAAACTCTACTGCAAAGCACGTTTTTAGTACAATAGGCATTTATTCTCCTACGGTAGGTACTTTAAGTGCCGATGTTTCGGTTACCGATTCTGTTTTTAAACCTGTAGACGGATATTTTATAAGAAAATCTCAAACCTCAAAAAGCAGTTATTCATCGGTGGACGGCACCGCTGAAAAGGCTACCCCAATTACCGAAACCTCACATATTAAAAACTTGAATGATAGCTGGCATAATATGACCTTTACCTTTAATTCAGGTGATTTGAACGATTTTATTATGCTTTTCACCTTTGATAATGTTACTGCAGTATACTTTGATAGCTTTACTCTAACCAAAAGTGTAAAGGTTGAAAAGGATGACACTACACTGCATTTCGAAGATATCAATAATTGGCATTTGGAAAGAATTGTAAACGGTAAGGTTGAACTCGGTACAGGTGTGCCCTCAAACTGGTCAAGTTGGGCAAATATCAAAACCGATACTTCGAATGTTTACAACTCAGAAGCTTCTCCTTCGGTAAAGGTTTCTTGTAACTACCATTCAGGTTGGGTGGATTTACCCGATTTAGAGCCAAATCACAACTATACTCTTAGTTTTTATTACACCGCCCCCAATGGATATTCGGGAAGCGGCAACAATAAATATGCTTTTAGCACAATAGGTGTTTATTCTTCTACAGTAGGTACTTTAAGTGCAGATGTTTCGGTTACCGATTCTGTTTTTACCCCCGTTGATGGATATTTTGTAAGAAAATCCCAAACGGCAAAAAGCAGTTATAAATCAAAAAACGGTACTGCCGAAAAGGCAATGCAAACGGGCGAGACCTCGCATATTAAAAATTCAAGCGACACTTGGCATAATATGACCTTAACCTTTGATACGGGTAATTTGAACGATTTTATAATGCTATTCACCTTTGATAACGTTACTGCCGTATATTTTGATAATTTTACTTTAACAGATAACGGCGAAACTCCTCCCGAAGAACCCGAGCCACCTGAGCACATTTATGAAAGTCATTTTGAAAATCCCGAAAATTGGGGATTAGACCGTGCTGTTAAAGATAGCGCAACGGGTAATCAAATTGCTACATTAGGCTCAAATGCTATTACTTGGGCAGTTTCGGCAGAAACCAGTACCAACTTTATGCATAGCGAGAACAGTAAAGAATCTTTCTTTGTATCCAATGCTTATCACGCTAGTTGGGTTACCTTGCCAAGCGGTTTAGAGCCTAACACTAATTATACTTTAGGTTTTTGGTATTATACAGATGGTAAATATTCGGGTTCGGGTAAAAAATATTACGCTTTCGAAAGCATTGGTATTTATTCATCTGCGATAGGCGGAAAAAAGGTGGATTTAACAGCATATTCCTACAACGGATATTTAAGTCGAAAATGTAATGATACTACCTACGGTAACTATGTAGCCCTTAACGGCAACGAACAAAAGGCGGTAGCCATTGAAGAAAACACCTTCATAACATCAAACGAAAAAGCTTGGCAATATTTTACTCTTGATTTCAATAGCAGTAATTTAAATGACCTTATATTGGTGTTTAAAACAAATGTAGATACCCTTTATCTTGATGATTTTGAAATTTTCAAAACTCCCGAGCCTATAAAATTCCATAACGGTGCTCAAAAGCAGATAGATATTGATTTTGAAAAGGAGTTTGAATATTTTAGCGGCGAGCAGGTTAATCGTATGGAAGTTGCTCAAACCGAGAACGAAAACGGAGATATCACGAACGCGCTTCATATATTTGAAGGGGATTACAGCTACATTGACGCAAATTCAGTTACCATTTTAAATCATAAAGCAATCACAAAGGGTACTGACAAGGTGTTCTGTATACCCGTTTTTGAGCGCACGACATATAAAATGAGTGTTAAGGTGCGCGTTGAAGAACCAAAAGAGATCTCTGCAAACAGTCTTTTCTTGCTATATGCAGACTATTCTATGCCTATAGAGTTAGCCCATACTCCTTGCAGTAATTTAGCAAATGGCGAGTGGCGTACCTTTGAGGCGGAATTTGTTACAGGCTACGGGCAGGAGTATATAAAATTCTTCTTTAATTTTGGCGTTTCTCATCCCGAAATATGGATAGATGATATATCGCTTACCGCATATAGTCGTGGATATATTGGTGAAACTAAGCTTAGCTACTGTGAAAATTTCTTCAATTTGGTTGATGAGATGAATTATGAAACTGCTGCTACGGTAACTGAGAAAACCATTATGGAAATACCCGTTACCGAATTTGAGCTTCACACTCTTGGAATTACTTTAAGCGGTAGCGGAAAGGTTAGTCTTGCTTTTGAAGAAGACGGAAGCGACCTTATATGGAGCCAAAATATAAGTGAAAAAGCAACCCGTTACGGTGAAAACTTTATGGCGGGCGAAAAAGAGGGCAATGTTTATTTGATTTTTGAGCCGACAGGTGAAGGAATTTCCTATAAGGAGAACTTTATTTTCAGAACAAAAGCGGTGAATTTCAGAACCGACATGGGCTTTGAAACCTTGCAAAACACAACACCTGACCCAATTTATACTTTAAAGAGCGTCGATGCAGATGCCGCGATTAACGGTTTACAGATAGATACAAATGATGTGTCACCTGCAACGGGCGATAGTTCAAATGCATTTTTAATGATTATTATTACCTTTGCGGTTGCTCTGCTTGTTTTGGTTTTGAATTTTAAAAAGACAGAAGGAAACACTAATGAGAGAACTTAAAATCAAAAAAACCACCTTAAAAATCGGTATAAAAAATCCAATTACCTTTATTCATACCTCCGATACTCATATAGCCCACGATGATGAAAGGGTAAGCAATCGTGCCGCCGTTTTTGATGCTTGTGACCCCGGAAGAATAGAAGATTACTTCTTTAAAACCGTGGAATATGCAAAAGAAAAGGGATATACAATTGTTCATACAGGTGACCTTATAGATTTTACATCTAATGCTTGTTTTGATTTTGTAGATAAATATTTTAACGATGTAGATTATATTTATGCCGCAGGTAATCACGATTTCTGCCATTGGGTAGGTGAGGCTAAGGAAGACCTTGCCTATAAATGGGAACAATTTAAGGTTACCGCACCTCATTTTAAAAATAATCTATATTTTTATTCCCGTATGATTGGCGAGGTTAATTTTGTAACCTTGGATAATTCATATTCCCGTATTACATATGGTCAGCTTGACGCCTTAAAAGCTGAGGTTGCAAAGGGACATCCCATAATTCTTTGTATGCACGTACCCCTTTACAGTCCCGCTTTTGATGCTGAAATTTCCAAAAAGCATGGCGGAAAAGAAATTGCTCCTCTTTATAATATGGGCGTACCCGAAGATATTCAGGATGCATATATTGCAAAACATCCTGAAGTTGCACATCATAAACAGATTTTAGATGAAGCGTCCTGGGCGGCGGTAGATTACATTAAAAACGAGCCTGCCATAAAGGCACTTTTGGTTGGCCACCGCCACGAAGAGGTTGAAGGTGTGTTAGAAAACGGAAAACCACAAATTATGGCACACGGTACTTTTTCAGGGTACATACGCGAAATAACTGTTGAGTAAAAGTTTTTATCTCCCAAAAGCAAAGATGCTTAAAAATAGCCATTTAAGGCTAGTTTTAAGCATCTTTTGCTTTTTTGTGCCTTGATTTTATAAAAAATTCTGTATTCGCCCACACTACGCAGGGCGTTTGGTTAATTCTATTTTCACGAGCATAGTATTTCTCCTCATAGTTTTCTGTATATTACATATAATTAACAAAGGAGGGATTTTATGTTTTTAATTAAAGAAGGAGATGGCGGAAGCCTTGTGCAGATGGTACAGCTGGCACTTAAAAGAGCAGGATTTAATCCATACCTTGTGGATGGAATTTTCGGTGGACGAACAAAATCGGCAGTAATAGATTTTCAAAAAAGCAGAGGACTCACCCCCGATGGAATAGTCGGTAAAAACACATTTAGCGCCCTTAGACCTTTTTTGGTTGGCTATACAGTACATACAGTTCAAAGGGGGGAGTCATTTTACAGTATAGCAAGCGCTCTTGGTAGTACGGTATCGCTTATAGAAAACGCAAACCCAAATGTTTCGCAGTATAATTTGCAAATAGGCAGTTCTTTAATCGTGCCCTTTAATTTTTCACTTGTTCCCACCGATATTGCCTATTCTTCCTTGCTTTTGGAGCTGATTTGTGAGGGACTTGCGGTGCGTTTCCCCTTTATTTCTTTGGAAAAAATAGGCTATAGCGTTATGAGTAAGCCGATTATTATGCTTAAAATCGGAAAGGGCGAAAACAAGGTCTTTTTTAATGCATCTCACCACGCCAACGAGTGGATAACCACCCCTATGGCGCTGAATTTTGTTCAGGAGTATGCCAATTCTGTAACTAATGCCACATATTTAGATGGAGCAAACGGTGAATACACCTTTGATAATACAACCCTTTATGTTGCTCCAATGGTGAACCCCGACGGGGTTGATTTGGTAACGGGCGCAATTATGAAGGACGGTGAGCTATACTATGATGTGCTAAAGCTTGCCAATAATTATCCCTTAATTCCGTTTCCTTCGGGTTGGAAGGCAAATATAAGGGGAGTGGATTTGAATTTAAACTATCCCGCAATGTGGGAGCAGGCAAGGGAGCAAAAATATTCTCAGGGCTTTACAAAACCGGGACCCAGAGATTTTGTGGGCTTTGCCCCTTTAGACCAACCCGAATCCAAGGCGGTGTATGATATAACCAATAAAATAGGCTTTGACTTAACCCTTTCACTTCATACTCAGGGTGAGGAAATATATTGGCGGTTTGGAAGCTATCAGCCTGAGGGCGGCAGAGAGCTTGGTGAAAGAATGGCTTTAGTTTCGGGTTATACCCTAACCGATCCCGAGGAATTTCAGTCCTATGCGGGTTATAAGGATTGGTTTATTATGACCTATCTGAAACCGGGCTACACGGTTGAAGCAGGTAGGGGAGCAAACCCTCTGCCTATAGAAAAATTCAATGATTTTTATCCCGCCGTAAGAAGTATTTTGGCGGTAGCGCTTTCACATTTTAATCCTGAATAAAAATTCCTTTTCGGGTAAAAATAACCTCGAAAGGATGATGAAAAATGATAGAATCTGATACTATAAAATTACTTCGCGAGTGCGACGCAGGGGTTAGAATGGGCATTGATTCCATTGAGGAGGTTTTGGATAATGTAAAGTCCGAAAAGCTTGAAAAATACCTCACCGAATGTAAAGAAGAACACAAAAAGCTCCAAAACGAAATCAATGAGCAGCTTGATAAATTTGAGGACGAGGGAAAAGCACCCAACCCAATTGCCAAGGGAATGTCATGGCTTAAAACCAACTGGAAGCTTTCAATGGATAATACCGATAATACCATTGCCGATTTAATGACCGACGGCTGTAATATGGGGGTAAAATCCCTTAATAAATATTTAAACGAGTATAAAGCCGCCGACGAATTCTCCAAGGACATTACCAAAAGACTTATTAACTTAGAAGAAAAACTAATTGTGGATATAAGAAAGTATTTGTAAAAGCAATATAAATAGTCATACAAAAACGCTCTGCGGATTTTTTCGCAGAGCGTTTTGAAATTTAGAATAAGATTATAAATTAAAGCTTGAAAATATTTTTGGTTTAGTGTTTTTTATATCTCATAGCACGGGTGGAATTTAAAATTTCAATTATGGTTACGCCAACATCAGCAAAAATTGCAAGCCACATTGGTGCGTATCCAAATGCGCTGAGAGTCAGTACAATGGCTTTAACTAAAATGAAAAATACAATATTTTGAGTAACAATCGAGAGTGTTCTTTTTGCTATTTTTCGTGCAAGTGTGATTTTGCTTATGTTATCATCCATTATAACAATGTCGGCGGCTTCTATGGCGGCATCACTGCCCATAGCGCCCATAGAAATTCCAATATCGGCGCGCATTAAAACGGGGGCGTCGTTTATTCCGTCACCAACAAAACCAACAATTTCATTATTCTCCTTTTCAGATAAAAACTTTTCTGCAAGTTTTACCTTTCCGTCAGGTAGTAGATTAGAATAACATTCATCAATCGAAAGCTCAATTGCAACCCGTTCGGCGGTTTTTTGGTTGTCACCACTCATCATAACGGTGCGTATTCCAACCGCTTTTAAATCCGCAACGGTTTTTTCGGCACCCTCTTTAATTTCATCCGAAATAACAATATGTCCCATATATTCGCCGTTCATAGCAATGTGGACGGTACTGCCCCAAAGACTGTGGGCGTGACATTCGGCACATTCGTGAATGTCTATTTTTTCAAGCTTCATCAATTTCTCGTTGCCAACAAGCACCTGATTGCCATCAATATCGGCTCTAAGACCTGCACCGGGTAATTCCATAATGTTTTCCGCCTTGGTGTCGGGAGTTTTTCCGTAGGCGGCAATAAGGGAATTTGAAATGGGATGTCCGCTATAACATTCGGCGGTTGCCGCAATTCTAAGAAGCTCCGCCTCGCTTATTTTTTCGGGGTGAATGGCAGTTACGCGAAAGCTACCCTTAGTAAGGGTTCCTGTTTTATCAAATAGGCAAACCTTCATTTTTGAAAGAGCCTCTAAATAACCCGCGCCCTTTATTAAAATTCCTCTTTTGGATGCGGCACCCATACCTCCGAAAAATGCTAAGGGAACCGAAATTACAAGTGCGCAGGGACAAGCGCTAACCAAAAACGAAAGGGAGCGTTCTATCCATTCTATAAACCCGCCCTCGGCACCAAGCAGGGGAGGGAGCAAAGCCAAAATAACGGCAGTGCCTACAACAACAGGGGTGTATATGGCGGCAAATCGGGTTATAAAGCTTTCTCTTTTTGCCTTTTTTTCAGAAGCCTCTTCAATAAGCTCCACGATTTTACCAACGGTGGAGTCGCAGTATTCGGCTTCAACCTCAATTTCCAAAACACCTTCATTATTGATGGAACCGCTAATAACCTTGTCACCTACCGTTACCGAAAGGGGATGGCTTTCGCCTGTAAGGGCTGATGTGTTAAGTGAGCTTGAGCCTTTTACAATTTTGCCGTCAAGGGGGATTTTTTCACCCGCCTTAACCAGTATAATTTCGCCTATTTCAATCTCGTCAGGGTCTACCGTTACCATTTCACCATTACGCAGAACATTGGCATATTCGGGAAGAATATCCACAAGCTCGGCTATAGAACGGCGGGAACGCTCGGTTGCAATGCTTTCAAAAAATGTTCCTACCCTGTAAAGAATAACCACAATTGCGGCTTCACCTGCCGAGCTATGGGCGTGACCGTGGTCGCCGTGGGATGCAATAAGGCTAAGAGAAAATGCGCCTATTGTGGCAACTGCCATAAGGAAGTTTTCGTCAAAAACTCTGCCCGAAAAAATGTTAAGAAAAGCCTTTCTAAGCAGTCCCGCACCGCAAATTATGTATGGAACAAAGTAGCAACCCGCTTCAATTAAATATCCGTAGTGACCGAATGAGTCAAATTTAATAAACTGGCAAATTCCGTAAAGAAAAGCCGAAATTAAAATGAATATAAGTGATTTTTTTTGCTTTTTAGTCATAACTTTACCTATTTTTCTGTGATTTTGCAGTCGGGCTCAACCTTTTTGGCTTCCCTTTCAACCGCCTTTATTAAAGCGGGAATATCACAAGCTTCCTCAACCTCTAAAATAATTTTCCCTGTTAAAAATACAACTCTTGCAGATTTTACACCTTCAAGCTTGCTAATATTTTTTTCAACCTTTGCCGCACAGTTAGCGCAGTCAATTTCCGAAAATTTTAGAACCTTTTTCATAATATTTTTACTCCTTTTATTCGGTTAAATGCTCCATACCTTGGGCAATAATACTTCTCACATGACTATCAGCCAACGAATAAAAAACAACCTTTCCCTCTCGCCTGAATTTTACCAGCTTGCTGTGCTTCAGGGTTTTAAGCTGATGGGATATAGCTGACTGAGTCATATTTAAAAGTACAGCAATATCACAAACGCAAAGCTCCTTTTCAAAAAGCAGATAAAGGATTTTAATTCGCGTCGTGTCACCAAAAAGCTTAAAAAGGTCAGCAAGGTCGCTGAGTGTTTCGTCAGGTGGTAGGTGAGAACGAACCGTTTCTACCGCCTCAGTGTGAATAAGCAGAGAATTACAACAGATTTCCAAGTTACTCATAACACTATCCTTTCATATGTTCAACTGTTCATATGATACCATAGCTAAATGGCGTTGTCAAGGCTTTTTGGGAAAGTTTGAGCTATTTTTTATAAGGCTCTGTGATTTTTTCGCAGGGCTTTATATTATTTAGCGTTTAAACTCCAATTTATATTTTATTTTATTTCGTCTAAAAAGCTCGGTTTATTTTCATCTAAAAAACAATTGACAATCGGTGCCATATATTGTAAAATAATATAAGATAAACTTAACTGTTTATTCTCGTATAAAATAAAGAGAAACGGAGAATAGTTATGGAACCAATTTATAAAAGAGTTCTTATTAAGCTCAGCGGTGAAGCCCTTGCAGGTGAGCAAGGTCACGGTCTTGATTTTGATAAGGTGCTTGAAATATGCAAAAGTGTTAAAGCTACTTATGATTTAGGTGTTGAAATAGCCATTGTTGTTGGTGGCGGTAACTTCTGGCGCGGTCGCTCCAGTGGTAAAATGGACAGAACCCGTGCCGACCATATGGGTATGCTTGCAACCGTTATTAATTCCTTGGCTTTGGCAGATGCTTTGGAGCAGTTAGGCGCTCCCGTTCGTGTTCAAACAGGTATCGAAATGATTAAAATCGCCGAGCCTTATATCCGTCAAAAGGCGGTTCGCCATATGGAAAAGGGCAGAATTGTTATCTTCGGTTGCGGTACAGGTAACCCCTTCTTCTCAACCGATACAGGTGCCGCTTTAAGAGCTGCTGAAATTGATGCAGATGTTATTTTTAAGGCTACTAATGTTGACGGCGTTTATGATAGCGATCCCAAAACTAATCCCAACGCAGTTAAGTATGATAAGCTTTCTTATATGGAGGTTCTTAGCAAAGGTCTTCATGTTATGGATAGCACCGCCGCTTCCCTTTGTATGGATAACGGAATTAAAATTATGGTGTTTAATCTTGCCGAGCCCGATAATATCCGCAAGGCGGTTTTGGGTGAGCAAAACGGTACTATTGTAGAATAATTTAAAGGAGATAATGTTTATGAAAGAATTACTTGCAAAAGCCGAAGAAAAAATGGATAAATCCTTAAACGCTTTGGATAGAGAGTTTAAAGCAGTTCGCGCAGGCAGAGCAAATCCTGCCGTTTTAGATAAGGTTTTGGTTGATTATTACGGAACCCCCACGCCCATTCAGCAAATGGCGGCTGTTTCTGTTCCCGAAGGCAGAACCCTTCAAATTCAACCTTGGGATGTTTCCACCCTTCGCGATATTGAAAAGGCTATTTTAACCTCTGAAATCGGTATTAATCCTCAGAACGACGGTAAGGTTATCCGTCTTATGTTCCCCCCTCTTACCGAGGAGCGCCGTCGCGATTTGGTTAAGGATATCCGCAAAATGGGTGAGGATACCAAGGTTGCTATTCGTTCTATTCGCCGTGATGCTTTAGAAAAAGCAAAGGCTATGAAGAAGAACAATGAAATCACAGAGGATGACCTTTCAGGCGCAGAAAAGAAAATCCAGAACCTTACCGATAAATTCTGTAAGGAAGCCGATGATTTAACAGTTGCAAAAGAAAAGGAAATTATGGAAATTTAATTTTCTTTAAATATTTTATGTTTTTAACGCCCATCGGTCAGGCTTGTCCCCGATGGGCTTTTTGGGAGGGTGACTAAAATGTTTTTTAAATCTAAAAAAACAAATATTGCAGAGTTAACACTTCCAAGGCATATCGCCATTATTATGGACGGTAACGGCCGTTGGGCAAAAAAACGCGCCCTTCCTCGCTCGGCGGGGCATAGTGCAGGCTCTAAAAACTTTAAGGATATAGCTCGTTACTGCAATAAAATCGGTCTTGAATACCTTACCGTTTATGCTTTTTCAACCGAAAATTGGAAGCGCCCTAAAGAAGAAGTGGATAATATTATGAACATTCTCCGCGACTATTTAAAGGATGCCAAAAATTTTAAGGATGAAAATATAAAGGTTAAATTTATAGGTAACATAGAGGTTTTGCCCGAGGATATTGTCTACCTTATTCACGATGCCGAAGAAAATTCCAAGGACGCTACTGGGCTTCACCTTAATATTGCCCTTAATTACGGTGGCAGAGATGAGCTTGTTTTCGCCTTTAAAAATCTTGCGGAAAAGGTTAAGAACGGCGAAATGAATTTGGAGGATATTACCGAAGAAATTGTTTCAAACTTTCTTTATACTGCAGGTCAACCCGACCCTGATTTTATAATTCGCCCAAGCGGAGAGTTCAGACTTTCCAATTATTTAATTTGGCAGAGTGCCTATGCAGAATTTTGGTTTTCGGATGTTCTTTGGCCTGATTTCTCCTCAAAGCATTTAGATAAAGCCATTGAAGATTATAACAAACGCAACCGCCGTTTTGGTGGAGTATAAGCAAACCCGATTAATCCGCACCAGCCTAAAAGGGCATAATTTCGGTGCTTTTCGGTTTGTCATCCTTCGTAGGCGTTTGCCTTACGAACTCTTTCGCACCAAAAATCCCACGAAATTCTTCACCTTTTAGGTCACAGAATTTTAAAGTGAAGATTTTGTTTGTGCGAGGCATAAAGCACAGCAAATCCTTTGGATTTGTAAGTATTTTAATAAAGCAAAGGCGAAAAAATCTTCCTTTAAAATCAGATTTGGATTAGTCGCGTTTGCTTAGGGAGTGAAAATATGAAAACTCGTATTATTTCGGGCACAGTTTTGGTGGCAGTTTTGGTGGGTTTACTCTTTGCGGCAACTAAATGGTCGCCAATTATCTATATAGCTTGTGCGGTGCTTTCAGCCATAGGTGTGTATGAAGCGTTGTATGCTACGGGCATAGTTAAAAATAAAATAATTACTGCGGTCGGCTCGGTTTTTTCGGCGCTTTGTATTTTAAGACCGCTTATTGTAAGCTTGGTGCCCGACAGATATATTTTGTCACCCAATATTTCGGGCTTATCTACCGTTATACCGCTTATTGCTCTTACCATTTTTGGCAGTGCTGCAAATTTAACCGTTATATTTGCACTTGTTCAGTTTGCGCTCTATCTTAAATTCCATAAGGATATTAAGCTTGAGGGTATGTTGGGTATGATAGTTTTACCCATAATTATCTCTTATGCATTTTTGTGTTTTGTTTCTCACATAAATCGCGACACTTCGCTGTTTTACGTAGTGCTGCTTTTTTGTTGGTCAGCCGCTGCCGATACGGGCGCGTACTTTGTGGGCGTTGCAATCGGCAAGCATAAAATGTCACCCGTTATAAGCCCTAAAAAAAGCTGGGAGGGCTTAATCGGCGGTATAGCTTCTTCGCTTTTGGTTACTTTTGGCGTTTGTATGCTTTACCAAAACTGCTTTGATGTTAAGGTAAACACTTTGGCAGTTTTAATCGCAACTCCAATATTCGTGCTTATAGGCGTTTTGGGCGATTTAACCGCATCCTTAATCAAAAGAAAATGTGAAATAAAAGATTTTGGTAAGCTAATCCCCGGTCACGGCGGCGTTTTAGACCGCTTTGATAGTATTTTAATGATTTCAGCAGCACTTTCAGTGTTAGTTTCAACCTTTCCGCTTATAAAATAGAAAAAACAGGAATACTAATTATTATGGAAAAAATTACAATTTTAGGTTCAACAGGTTCAATTGGTACACAGGCGCTTAATGTTGCCGAAAAAATGGGACTTGGGATTTCAGCCCTTGCCGCAGGTGGAAGGAATATTGCTCTGCTTGAAAATCAAGCAAGAAAATGGAAACCCGAATACCTTGCAGTAATGGACGAAGCCGCCGCCAAGGATTTAAAAATAAAGCTTGCCGATACCTCTGTTAAGGTAGAGGGCGGTGCCGATGCGGTTAATTTTGCCGCCACCTGTAATTCCGATATGGTGCTTAATTCAATAGTTGGTATTGCGGGACTAAACCCAACCTTAACGGCTATTGAAGCGGGCAAAAATATTGCTTTAGCCAATAAGGAAACCCTTGTTACGGGCGGTGATATTGTTATGTCCCGCGCCAAGGAAAAGGGTGTTTCAATTTTCCCTGTAGATAGTGAACATTCGGCTATTTTTCAGTCTTTAATGGGTGTTCCAAAGGGCAATATTTATAAAATTCTGCTCACTGCATCGGGCGGACCTTTCTTTGGCAAAACAAGGGATGAGCTAAAAAACATCACTCCTGCCGATGCCTTAAAGCATCCTAATTGGGATATGGGGCAAAAAATCACCATAGATAGCGCAACCCTTATGAATAAGGGCTTAGAGGTTATTGAGGCGGTGCATTTATTCTCAGTTTCTGCCGATAATATTGAGGTGCTTGTGCATAGGCAAAGCATTTTACATTCGGCGGTAGAATTAGAGGATGGCGCAGTTATAGGTCAGCTTGGCACACCCGATATGGCAATTCCCATTCAGTTCGCCTTAACCTATCCAAACCGTATGCCGTCCCCCGCACCAAGGCTTTCTTTAACCGATATAGGCACACTTACCTTTGAAAAGCCCGATTTAGATACCTTCACCTGCCTTGCAACCTGTATTTCGGCAATCAAAAGGGGTGGACTTTATCCCACTGCCGCCAACGGCGCAAACGAAATGGCGGTTGAGCTTTTCCTTAAGGGAAAAATTTCTTTTCTTAATATTGGTGAATTTGTTGCCAGAGCGACTGATGAATGTAAAAACAAACAAAACTTCACAGTAGAGGATGTTTTTGAGGCTGATAGACTCGCTCGCGAGGCGGTATTGTCATATATTTAATCTTTTAGGAGGCAGTTATGCTAGAAGCAATGGGCTCATTTTTTAGCGCGGTTTTGCCGTATGTTATAGCCTTTATCTTTTTTATATTTTTGGTAGTAATCCACGAATTCGGTCACTTTATTGCGGCTAAATCCTTGGGTGTCAGAGTAAATGAATTTGCAATAGGCTTCGGTCCCACTCTGCTTAAAAAGAAGGGCAAGGAAACCACATATATGATAAAGCTCATTCCCTTTGGTGGCTATTGCGCTATGGAGGGTGAGGATGAAAACAGCGATGATGCCAAAGCCTTTTGCAATAAGGCGGCTTGGCGCAGATTTTTAATTGTTGTAATGGGCGCGGTTTTTAATCTTATTTTTGGGCTTATTATTGTGGGAATAACTTTAGCACCTCAAACGGCGTATGCCACTACAACCGTTGCCGAGTTTAGCGAAACTGCCACAAGTAACGCCGAAAACGGTCTTATGGTGGGGGATGAAATAATAGAGGTAGATGGCAGAAGCATCTATACCTTTTATGACCTTTCCTACAATTTCACCGCAGTAAAAGACGGTAATTTAAATATGACTGTGTTGCGTAACGGTCAAGAGGTCGCACTTCCAAATGTGCCCTTTGCAACCGAAAAATATGAAGGCTACAATGTTATTAAACTTGATTTTAAGGTTTATGGTGAAAAGCGTACAGTTGGTACATTTTTAAAGCAAACCGTTAATACATCTATTTCGTATGGCAGAATGGTTGTTTTTTCTCTTATTGATATGATAAAGGGCAGATACCGAGTAAGTGATATTTCAGGTCCCGTTCAGGTAACCGCAACCTTGGGTGAAGCGGCAAAATCAGGCATAACAAATATGCTTCCCCTTATTGCCCTTATTACCATCAATTTAGGTATATTTAATCTGTTGCCCATTCCCGCGCTTGACGGCGGCAGACTTGTATTTATATTAATTGAAATGATATTCAGAAAGCCCGTACCTCAAAAATACGAAAAATGGGTACACGCAATAGGAATGATATTTTTACTCACTCTTATGGCGGTGATTTTAGTTAAGGATGTCTGGGCATTTTTCTAAAAACAATGAAAGGATTTTCGGCAATATGTTTAAAAGGGAAGATACCGTAAAGGTTAAAATAGGCAGCGGCGAAAATGCCGTATTTGTAGGCGGGGACGCTCCTGTTTCGGTGCAGTCTATGCTTAATAAGCACGCAACCGATTTTGAGGGCAATATTGCTCAGGCAATTGCTTTGGAAAAAGCAGGTTGTGAAATTATACGCGTTTCGGTGCCCGATATGAATACCGTACCTCTTATTTCAAAGCTTAAAGAAGCGGTAAAGGTTCCTATTGTTGCCGATATTCATTTTGATTATAAATTAGCAATTGAAAGCGCCTTTGCAGGTGTTGATAAAATCCGCATCAACCCAGGTAATATAGGGGATGACGCTAAGGTAAAACAGGTTGTTGATGTTTGTAAAGAGAAAAACATCCCCATACGCGTTGGTGTAAATTCGGGTTCGGTGGAAAAGCATATTTTGGCAAAGTACGGCGCACCCACCCCCCAGGCGCTTATAGAAAGCGGAATGTACCATATAAATCTGCTTGAAAAATTTGATTTTGATAAGATTATACTTTCTCTTAAATCCTCTAATGTTTCAACAATGTTCAATACATATATGGGGGCGGCTGAGGTGTGTCGCTATCCCCTTCATTTAGGGGTTACAGAGGCGGGAACACTTCGTATGGGTACGCTCCGTTCGGCGGCGGGAATAGGCGGTTTGCTCCTTAACGGAATAGGCAGTACAATTCGCGTTTCATTAACCGATGACCCCGTGACTGAGGTTCAGGCGGGAATAGAGCTTTTAGAAGCAATAGGGCTTAAAAAAGGCGGAATAAGATTTGTTTCCTGTCCTACCTGCGGAAGAACCTCTATTGATTTGGTCGGTCTTGCAAAAAAGGCTGAAGAAGCACTAAAAAACTGTAAAAAAGATATTACCGTTGCAATTATGGGGTGTGTAGTAAACGGCCCAGGTGAAGCCAAAGAAGCAGATATTGGTGTTGCGGGCGGTAAAGGCGAAGGAATTATTTTTAAAAAGGGTGAAATTATAAAAAAATTGCCCGAGAGTGAACTTTTAGAAGCTCTTTTAGATGAGATTGAAAGGTTATAATATAAATGAAGTTACATAATGTTTTTGATAAAATACTATCAGAAAATTTAATATCACTTCTTCCCGACGGCGAGCTTGAACGCTGTGACATAAATATGGAAGATAGAACAATGACGGTAGTTGTTCGTTTTGAAAAATATGTTTCTCCTAATGTAATTGCCGATATGCAAAGGGAAATAACTGTAGCCCTTAAGCTGAAAGGAATTGCTTTTAATTACAGCTTTAGGTCGGAGGATATTTCGGACCTTGCTTTAAAGGATATGGCAGAGGAGCTTCGATTTAAAAACCCAATGGTTAACGGCTTTTTAAATAATGCCGAGTACCGTTTAAATGATGATGTAGTTACCATAGAGCTTAAAAACGGTGGACTTTCTTCCCTTGTTGAATCGGGCTTTGAAAGGCAGTATGAGGACCTTTGCAGAGTGCGTTTCGGAAGGAGTGTAAAGCTTCAGTTTGAGGGTAAAACCGAAAACACCGAGCCTTTTGTGCCCCCCGTTGTTGAGCATCCAACATTTACACCTAACGCACCAAAGCCTATGGCGAAGCCTGTAAACGAGCCTATTTTCACAAAGGTTCGTACCGATGCTCCACCCGCAAGCGGATTGCCCGTATATTTGGATTCTCCTAAGCTTTTTTATGGCAGACTTCCCGATAATTCAAAGCCAATGCGTATGCAGGATATTGCACCCGAGGAGCAGTCCCTTTATGTTTGGGGTGAGGTAAGCGGATATTCTGCCGAGCTTACCAAACGCGGTGATAAGTACAGAGTTAATTTTTCCATAAGCGACCACACAAACGCTCTTAATGTAAAAATGCTTATGGATAAGGATAAAATTTCCCGCATTTCTTCCGTAACAGATGGCAACTATTTACTTTTATCGGGTGAATACGCCTTTGATGATTGGGCAAAGGAATATGTTATAAACAAGGTTAAGGGTATGGCGGTTATTGACCGTTACGATATTACCGATACCGCCGAGGAAAAGCGTGTCGAACTCCATTGCCACACCAATATGTCTACAAAGGATGCAGTAGCTGGTGCGGGTGATATTATAAAACGCGCCTTTAAGTGGGGACATAAAGCCGTTGCCATTACCGACCACGGTGTTGTTCAGTCATACCCTGCCGCCGCAGAAGCAGTAGGTAAAATCCGTAAAGGCGGCGGTGAATTTAAGGTTATTTACGGTGTTGAAGCCTATTTTGTGGATGATACTAAGGGCGAAACCGATATAACCAAGCTTAAAAGCTACCATCAAATTATTTTGGTTAAGGATTTAGTAGGTCTTAAAAACCTGTATCAGCTTGTTTCAAAAGCCCACGTAGAGGACTTTCATAAAAAGCCCTGTACCAGAAAAAGTGAAATAGAAAAGCATCGCGAAGGTCTTATTATTGGTAGTGCTTGTGAGGCGGGTGACCTTTATCAGGCTATGATAAAAGGTGCATCGGATGATGAACTTTTAGAAATTGCCAAATTTTACGATTACCTTGAAATACAGCCACTCGGCAACAATGAATTTATGGTGCGAGAGTCCTCAAAACCTGATAAGGTTAGCAAAAAAGGTGTTGTAACTCCCAATCCCTACCGTCATATAAATTCAATGGAAATTTTAAAAGACCATAATCGCAAAATAGTAGAAATTGCCGATAAATTAGGTCTTCCCGTAGTTGCAACGGGTGATGTGCACTTTTTAACCAAAGAGGATGCGCTTCTTCGTAAAATTCTTATGGCGGTTCAAGGCTTTGAGGATTTTGATAATCAAGCACCTCTCTATCTTAAAACAACAAACGAAATGCTTGAGGATTTTGCCTATTTTGGCGATAGAGCAAAGGAATTTGTTATAGATAATCCAAATAAAATTGCCGATATGATAAGTGATGAGGTAATTCCCGTACCAAAGGGCAGTTACCCTCCCGTTATTGAAGGCTCGGACGATTTGCTTCGTGACCTTTGTTGGGAAAGAGCAAAGGCTATGTATGAGTTTAAGGGAGAAATTCCCGAAATTGTTACAAAGCGCCTTAATAAAGAGCTTAATAGTATTATCAACAACGGCTTCTCAATAATGTATATTTCGGCTCAAAAATTGGTTGCTTACAGTGAAGCAAACGGATATTTGGTAGGCTCCCGTGGTTCGGTTGGCTCCTCCTTTGTTGCTACAATGTCGGGTATTTCTGAGGTTAATCCTTTGCAGCCCCATTACTATTGTCCCAACTGTCGTTGGAGCGAGTTTTTCAAAAGCAGTGATGTAGGCTCGGGCTTCGACCTTCCCGAAAAAAACTGTCCCGAATGTGGCACCCCCTTAAAACGCGACGGACACGATATCCCCTTTGAAACCTTCTTGGGATTTAAGGGTGATAAGGTTCCCGATATTGACCTTAACTTCTCGGATGAATACCAAAGCGAGGTTCAAAAATACACCGAAACCCTATTCGGTAAAGAAAATGTTTTTAAGGCGGGTACCATTTCTACCATTGCCGAAAAAACCGCCTTTGGTTATGTTAAGGCATACTGCGAGGAAAAGGGCATTACTCTAAGTCAGGCAGAAATGAACCGACTTGCCAAAAAGGTTGAGGACTGTAAAATCAAGGCAACCTCAGGTCAGCATCCCGCGGGTATGGTTATTGTACCCCGTGATAAGGTTATTTATGATTTTTGTCCAATTCAGCACCCCGCTGATGATCCTAAATCCGATATTTTAACAACCCATTTCGATTTCCATTCAATTCACGATACCATTTTAAAATTGGATGAATTAGGCCATGTTGTGCCAACAATTTACAAATATTTAGAGGAATACAGCGGTATTTCGGTTAGTGATATTTCAATGTCCGACCGCGGTGTTTACAGTCTTTTCACCTCTACCGATGCTCTTGGAGTTACACCCGAGCAGATTGACTCCAAAACAGGCACCTACGGTCTGCCCGAATTTGGTACTCAGTTTGTTCGCGGAATGTTAATGGACTGTAAGCCTCAAAATTTCTCCGATTTATTGCAGATTTCGGGACTTTCACACGGTACTGATGTTTGGCTGGGTAATGCCAAAGACCTTATAGATAGCGGCAAATGCACCATTTCTGAGGTTATCGGTACCCGTGATAACATAATGGTTTACCTTATTAACCAAGGTATGGATGAAGGCAGAGCCTTTAAAATTACCGAAACCGTTCGTAAAGGTCTTGTGGCAAAGGGCAAGGTTTCCGAGGAAGAATGGAACCAAATGGAGGACGATATGCGTGCTGTTAATGTTCCCGAGTGGTACATTGCATCCTGTAAAAAAATTAAGTATATGTTCCCCAAAGCCCACGCCGCCGCCTATGTTATTGCGGCACTTAGACTTGCGTGGTACAAGGTTTATAAGCCTATTGCTTTTTATTGTGCCTATTTTACCGCCCGTCCCGGTGATATTGATATTTTAACCCTTTTAAAGGGACCTGATGCCGTTCGCCGTTTGCTTAATGAAATAAAGGCAAAGGGTAGGGAGGCAAGTAATAAGGAGCAGGCAGTTTATGAAAATATGCTTATTATGAATGAAATGCTCCAACGCGGAATAGAGGTTTTACCCTTAGACCTAAAAAAATCCCACGCCGTTAAATATCTTGTGGAGGATGGCAAAATGCGTCCGCCCTTCGGCTCCCTTAACGGTGTAGGTGATACCGCCGCTTGGTCAATTTATGAAACTGCCCAAAAGGGAGATTTCCTATCAAAAGAGGATTTCAGAATAGAATCTGGAATTTCCAAAACAATATTAGAGCAGTTAGATGCTGTTGGAGTTTTAAGTGACCTGCCCGACAGTAACCAGTTATCATTATTCTAAAATTTTTTAAAATGGGGTGATGTAGTTGTTTTTTAAATCCGAAAAGCATAAAAATCTTTTTACCGAAAGATTAATACTTCGCGCCCCATCTTTTTTAGATGCAAATGATGTTTTTGAATTTTGCAGTGACCCCGTATCTTCAAAATATGCCGATTGGTACCCTCACAATAATAAAAGCGAAACCAGAGAGTATATCGCTTGGCTTAAACGCAAATCCTCAGAAAAAAGCCATACTTGGGTTATTGAGCATAGGCGGGATGAAAGGGTAATTGGCACCATTAGTATAGTGGATACCGATTATTCAGGCAAAATTTTTACCGTTGGGTATACCCTTTCAAAAGCATATTGGCATAACGGCTATGCCACCGAAGCCTTAAAAGAGCTTTTGAATTATCTTTTTATTGAGCTGGGCGCCGAGAGGGTTCAGGCGAAGGTTATCCCCGAAAATACACCCTCTTGCCGACTTCTTGAAAGGGTAGGCTTTAAAAATGAAGGGATTTTTAAAAAAGGCGCCTTTTGTAAAACAAACTGTGTAGATGTGTTTATTTATGCAAAGGTAAAATAAATAGTTATAATAGCCCCGCTTTGGGAACTTTATGTTTCACAAAGCGGGGTTTTTATATAAATTGAAAATGGAAAATTAATGAATCGATAAATTGTAGTTTGAAAGGCGAAACGCCTTTCAAACGCGTAGGGAACAGCCAATGTTGTCGTTCCGTATAATTACCACTCTGGATTTATAAGCCTTCCTTTTTTACACACAAATTACGGGTTTGTTTTGTAGGGAGCAATTCAAAAAAATGTTGCTATAACAAGCAATATGTGCTATAATTTATTTGTAAAATAGTATTTAATTTCAGATAGGTGAGTTTCAAAAAAAGAAAGCAGGTGGTTTGGTTTAATTTTAGCAGTTAAAATTATTGAAATTACAACAAAATTTACGGTTTATGAAAGGATGGTCATTATTTATGAAAAAAATCATATCGTTAATTCTTACAGTTTCAATTCTTATTTCATCATTATGTGGACTTAACACGGTTGTTTTAGCCGAAGACAATCCTGTATTAACCCTTGGAGAAACAGTTACCGTTACGGATGATGATGTTACCTTCGCTTTTACCACCGGGCAGTCGGGAAGATACGTTGTTTCTACTAGCGGTGATACATGGCTCGGCGCAGAACTCATTAAACCTGATGGAAGTTATGTAACTTCTGCATACGGTAATGCCGAAAACGGAAAAGACATTTATATGAGTGAGGTTTTGGCTGAAAACACAACCTACACACTTCATATTTTTAACCGCACCTACGGAGCAACCACAACAAACTATACTTTGACGGTTAGTAACATCCCCTTTGATGGTGTGCTTAGCCCTGAAACAGAAGTGAAAACCGATAAAAAATTCTCCTATCATTCATTTACGCCTTCTGTCAGCGGATATTATTTCATTTATACTACTGGTGTTGAAGATACCTATGGTTATCTTTACGACTCTAATGGTGAAAAGCTTTATCAGGATGACAATATGTCTTTAGAAAGTAATTACCGCCTTGAATATTATCTTAATGCCGACGAAACATATACCGTTTATACAAAGGTATATTCGGCATCGGAAAATATGGATATAGGTGTTTGCGTTGCGCCTTTTACATCGGTTAAAACAATAGAAGAAAACGAAATTCATACAGTAACCGACAAGTGGGATATATTAACCTTTGTTCCGGAAAGAAGCGGTACATATAGATTTTATTCTACGGGCGAGGAAGACTATGATACAACATATTACGGACAGATATATAATTCCGATTACGAAGTAATATCCTATCAAAATGAGGAATTGTACAGTGACAGTCATTTTTATGTTGAGGGCGATTTAACAG